>JBMNNQ010000005.1:0-55502 GCA_050942615.1 Dethiobacteria bacterium
AAAAAGGACTTTGCAATAAGACCTGCGGCTGCCGGGCTTCTTCAGCCCTCACCCCAAACGGCCTTTACCACAAAATCCTTTTTCCTTTTCTTAACCTGCCGGTTCGGCAGTATTCTGGTTAAACCTTGACCATTTCACAGGCCAGCGCCTTAAGTTCGGGGTAGCCTGTAATCGGATCGAGCGGTTTAAGCTCTGATAATAGGTTGCCAGAGGCTTTACCGCCCCAACCATATTGCAGGCAGACCACTTGTGGCGCCATAACCTCTGAAACTATTACCTTGACCTCTACTTGTCCGCCCTTTGTTTTTAAAATCACTGCATCGCCTGCCTGCAGCCCGTATTTTTCAGCGGTGTCAGGATGAACCTCTACCACCGGGCACGGAGCAAGTTCGCGCAGTCCGGGTATGTTTCTCATCTGAAAATTAGTATATTCTACAACCCTGGAACCCAAGGTTAAAATTAGGGGGTATTGGGCGGTCAGTTCCGGATTTGAGAAAGTGCTTTGGCTGGGTTCCCGGTGCACCGGCAGGGGATCATACCCGGCCTCAGCCAGCGTTTCAGAATAAAGCTCAATTTTTTTAGAAGGCGTTCTGATTTGGTTTTTAACAGTAATATCATAGCATCTTTCACCAAACCAAAGCCCTTTAGGGTTTTCCTTAAGTTGTTCCAAGGTTATACCGCTGGGCTTTAACCAGTTGGCATTAACCTCTTCATCGGAATCCCAGGGAAAGTATGCTTCATAACCCATCCTGCGCCCCAGTTCGCTATAAAACTTCCAGTCGGGCCAGCTTTCGCCAATCGGTTCAATTATTTTTCTGCTCAACATTATGTACGGAATACCCGCTGTCAAGCCATAATTATAAGCCAGACCCTGCCTTTCCAGGGAGGAAGAACAAGGCAATACAATATCAGCCAGCTCAGCAGTTTCCGTCATAAACAAATCCATAACAACCATAAAATCCAACTTTTCAAATGCCTTTTTGGTTTTCAGCGTGTCGGGCCAGGCCAAGGCAGGGTTACCGCCACCGACAATCAGGGCTTTAATGGGGTAAGGTTTTTCGGAAAGAATAGCATCCTGCAGCACCATCTGTTGTCCGTAAGGTGAAGTCCGGCCCCAAAACCGGCGAAAAATAGGGAATTTCTCCGCACCAATGGGATCCTCTTCCACCGTCACCCTTAAATCGGAAAGTCGCATAAATGGATTGGTAGCCCAGCCACCGGGTTTATTATAATTGCCGGTGATCGCCTGCAGGATAGCAAGGGCACGGTTGTTTTGCAAGCCATTAATATGCTGGTCCAAGGTTGTGATGCCTTGCATAATTGCCGCAGAATCTGCCCGGGCATAGAGCCGTGCAATTTCCTTGATTTTTTCAGCCGGCACCCAGGTTATCTTCTCCACTTTTTCCGGGGGATAATCCTGAACATGTTGAACCAGTTGCGTAAAACCAAGGGTATACTTTTCTACGAATTCCTGATCGTATAGGTTTTCATTGATAATCACATGGAGCATCCCCAAGGCCAAAGCACAGTCTGCCCCCGGTCTAACCCTGATATGAATTCCTTTTTCACTTAAGGGAATCTTTTTGGGATCAATAACTACTAACTTTGCGCCCCCGTCCACTGCTTTATGGATTTTCGCCCCCAGGGGCGGTGCGGACTCATCGGGGTTGTTACCCCAAAGGACAATGCAGGCAGAATTTTCAACGTCCTCCAGGGGGTAGGTCCCAAAGGTCAGCAGACGGGCCATAATGCGTGAACGGAAACAGTGCCCTTCCACCGAGAAAAAATTTGGCGTGCCGTAGACGCCCCGGAACCTTTGGGCAAAACCTGATATTTCAATATTCTCTGCCCCGATGGAACCTACCGAAAGAGCCAGGGCCCGGGCCCCGTATTCGTCCTTAATTCTTTGTAACTTAGCAGCTGTGGTATCCAGCGCTTCATCCCAGGTAATTCTCTTCCAGCTACCATTATCTTTTTTTAGGGGGTACTGCAAACGCTCGGGGGAATATACATAATTTGCCATGTATTTAGCCCGCGGACAGATTACGCCATTGCTTAGCGGGTGTTCTGCCAGACCCTCCACCTTAATCAATTTGCCATCCCGCACATGGGCTTTAATTCCGCAAACCATAAAACATAACATACAGACAGTTTCATATACTTTTGTTTCAGATGCTGTTGACATGGGGGTAACCTCCTTATAAGGAAATATTGAACATGGTTCAGTTGTACCTTCCTGGCAGTAAACATAGCAGGGCAAGCCGGCGCTGCGATACCAGATCCTTAAGATCAGTACCCGGCGTTTTACCCTTACAAGGCAGCTTTGCAGGCAAGGCCCTGCTATGAATGCCATTCAGCAGTGCACATAAAAAAATGAAGCTTTTATGACTCCTTTTTCCGGTGCGGTGCGAACCCGGCCGGGGCATTCAAAGACCCTTTGGGCCACTGGCTGCAGACCACCGGTTCAAAGTTGCGATCATTGTCCGTGCAGCTGCCACAATATTTACAGTAGACGATTTCATTCCAATGAAAATTTTTAGCTTTGTCAGGCCAGTCAGGATCACAGATTAAAGGTCTGCCCAGAGCAATCAGATCGGCCCGGGAGGCCTCTAAAATCGCTTCAGCAAATTCCGGTGTAGGAATTTTACCGGCCGTGGCCACCGGAATACCATAGGGAGATACAATTTTGCGTATTTCTTCTGCCAGGTAAACGTTGACCCCATTGGGCATGTCTTTTGTAGGCATGGTGCGGGTGCCGCTATAACCTGAATAAGGCCAGGCGATGCCCTCGAAAACCTGCCCGTCTTCGAATTTCCCCCCGGCAGAAACACTAAGGTAATGAATCCCCCAACGGGCCAGCTTGTCAGCAATTTGGCGTGACTGTTGGAGGGTGTTGCCGCCTAATATAAATTCATCACCATTGAGGCGGCAGCCAATGGGGAAGTCTTCCCCGACAGCAGCCTTTACCTTGGCAAGCACCTCTTTGACGATCCTTGTCCGCCCCTCCAGGTTTCGGCCATATTCATCCTTGCGCTTGTTACGCAGGGACAGAAACGAGGACAGGGTGTAGGCATGTGCACAATGGATCTCCAAGCTGTCAAAACCTGCCTTTTTAACCCGCAGGGCCGCTGCCCCAAAGTCTGTTACAACCTGTTTGATGTCCTCCCGACTTAGCTCCTCCACTGTCTGGCGGTAGCCGCTGCGCGACAGCTTCAGGAAATGAACAAGCTGGATGCCCAACTTGGCCTTGCTTTTTTGATGAACCTTAGCCGCCAGCTCCTGCAGACCGGTTATAAAACGATCATCAAATATTTTTAGAAGGGTACCGCTTTTCCGGTCCATAATCCCCGCCGCCTCCAAAACAATCAGGCCTACGCCACCGGTAGCGATGCGCAGCACCCGTTCCTTGAGTGCCTCTGTTACATAGCCGTCTTCAGCAGCTAACCGGCTCACTACAGCAGGAAATATAATCCGGTTTTCCAGTTTCATGCCGTGAATATTAATCGGTTCAAATAATCTCAAAACATTTTCACCTGCCTGTTACTTTTTCATATTCTTGCCGGAAAAAGAACGGGAACCGGGATTTAGTCGATAAGTTCCAGCAAAACACCGAACATGGCCTTGGGGTTAATAAAGGTGTATTTACTTTGCCTCCATTGACGGGGAACCTGATCGGTGATGGCTACCCCTTTTTTGTTAAGTTCTTCTATTGCTTTTTCAACATCGGGCACCTTCAGGGATAAAAGGAAAACCCCTTCCCCGTTCTTCTCAATGAATTTGGCCACATCCCCCTCCGGATCTGTGGCAGCCATCAGTTCAAAACCCACTTCGCCGATATAGTAACGGATCACTTCTATCTTTTCTTTTTCTTCCCGGTAGCGATCATCGGGTTCCAAACCGAAAACGTGTGAAAAATAACGTTCTGCTTCCTGCAGATCCTTTACTGCAATACAGATATGATCAACTTTTTCCAGTTTCAACTGCATCTCTCCTTATCCTAATCCCGGCGTAAAGCCCTGATTATTAAATTTGATATTTTTTCACTGTACTCCAACAGGTCATAATCCTTACCGTGCAAAAGCCAGCGGGTGGTGATATGTTCCAGCGAACCTAAAATCATGTGTCGCATTGTATAAGCGTCAACATCATCAATAATCAGACCATCCCTTTGCCCTTCTTCTATTACGGTAATAATTTCGCCTACAGATTTTTGTATCCAGATATAAGCAGGGCTTCCCCTAAAGTTCTTGTTCACCCTCATATTTAACAGCAACAGTTCGCTATACATGGGTTCACTCTGAAAGTAATAAAAGTATAACCATACATATTTCCGAATCTTTTCAAAGACATTCACTATCCCCGCCAGATGCAAGCGGAGCTCTCTGTCGAAGATTTCACACTTTTCGGAAGCGATGGAGAAAAAAAGCGTTTCCTTGCTTTCAAAATATTCATAGACCGTACCCACTGCCACATTAGCACGTTTTGCAATCTGGGATATTGTTGCATTTGCATAATTTTCCCTGCCAAATATGTATTCTGCAGCCTGCAAAATACGCTCTTTTTTGGACTCAGAAAAATTTTGTTGAATATTGTTCATGTTCTTCCCAGCCTCTTTTAATACCCATAATAACCACAGTTAACCACATTCTATATATCAGGAATATTTATTAGATATATAATATTTGAACATTGTTGCCCGGACACATTATATAACAGCTTTTTCCTTCCGTCAAAAGTTACCTTTTACCCCCTTAACCACCATGCTCTTACAAAACCGAACAATCGGCAGCCGTGCGGCACCGGTTTAAATAACCGCAAAAAACCTTACCCGGAAACCTGCTTGGATTTACCTTTTGCATTGAAAAAAGGATTATAAACCCTTTCAAAAACCTTGAAAAAGCGGTTGGTCACCTCTATTTTTTCAGGGGGTGTCAGGTATGTAACGACCACCAGCACTACCGCCGACAAAACCAAAACGGGTAACATGGGTATAAACCCCAAGGCTGCCGCGGGGGGCAGGATGTTGCCCAAGTATAACCAGGTGGAGACCACAGAGGCGATCATGGAGGCAATCGCACCGTAGCGGTTAAACCGTTTCCAGTAGAGCATTGCAAACAAAACAGGTGCCAGGCCAATAAAACCTGTTGCTGCAAAGTTGAAAATCTGGAAAATAGTCCCCGGACGAATCAGGGTGAGAATATAGCCTATCGTCGCCAAAACAAAAACAAAAATGCGTCCGTACAAAACCTGTTGCCTGTCTGACAGGTCTGTTTTTTTGACTAAAATATCCCGTGTCAGCATGGTGCTCAGCGTTAACAACTGGGCATCCAGGGTAGACATCATCGCTGCCAGGATGGCGGCCAGGGCAAACCCCAGGGCCCATGGCGGAAAGAATTTGGTAAACATCATCGGAATAATGTCATCCAAGGCTACACCGGTTAGACCGGGAAACACGATTACGCCGGCCAGGGCAATCAGCACCGGAGGCAGCCACCCGATTACATAGATTAGGGGATACAGGACAAATGTTTGACGCATCACCTTATCAGAACGGGAGGACATAACCCTGATATACATCCAGGGATAGGTGGCTACAGCCGGGAAGGTAATAAGCACAAAACTGAACCATGTCCGCATATCAAAGTTGCCCTTCAGCTGTAAAAGGTGCGGAGCCTGGGCACGCAGCGTTTCGAAAACATGCACGGTCCCTCCCATTTTACTGAAAATAATAGCTGTGCCGACAACCATCATAAAGAGGAATACACAGCCCTGAAAAACGTTTGTCCACATCTGGCCCCGCATACCGCCCAGCATTACATAGAAAAGGACTACAATGTAAGGTATGAAGGCCCCCAACCAGTAGGGAACCACCCCGTTGGTCATGCTGGCAAATATTACGCCGCCGCCGACCAAACCAGTCATTAAGTAAGGAACAGTGTAGATAGCATAGATAATAAACAGCACTGTGCCCGCCAGGTCACTGCCTGTCCTTTCAGATAAAATTTCCGAAGGGGTCATATAGCCAAACTTCTTGCCCAAAATCCAGGCGCGGTGACAAAAAACATAAAGGGCAATGGGGGCCAGCCACATGGCTGCCGGGGCATAACCAAAAGCACCGATGCCCTGTTCGTAGGCGATGATGGGATAGCCCACGATCCCAAAGGAGCTCATATTTGTTGCATAGATACCGATCAACAGCACAAACAGGCCCAGGGATCTGCCGGCCATAAAGTAGTCTTCAGCCGTAGTTTTTGACACCCTAAAGCTGTAGATACCAATTGCCGCCACAACCAGCATGTAAAGTATGACCGTGGTGATAATCGTTGTAATTCCTCCCATGCCTTATTCCACCTCTCCTTCATTCTTTAGAAGTTCTGCCGGTGTTTCCGGCCAGCAGCACTTTGTGAAAATGTAGATTACACCTGCGGAAAGAACTACATAAAGCAGATGATACCAAAGGCCTACGGGCATCCAACCAAACAATAGGGGTTCAATTTTATCCCAGTTCCAAAAATCATGGCGGAGCAGGTAAAAAACAATAACAGTAATCCAGCCAATCCAATATTTAGTCCTGGAATCCACGTCAGTCCCTCCTTTCTTAGGTGCAGATATCTTACCTGCCGTTAATTTTTTCCTTGCTACTATTCATTCCTAAGGTAAAGCCGCAACAAAAAAATCCCGGAAACTCAGGCTTTCTTTTTTTTCTTCCAATGTGCTTCCCGTGTAGTATCAGCTTGGGCAAGTTCCTGGATACCGCCTTTGCCATATTTATTTAGTTTAACTCCTCCGGATAGGCGGGGAAATTCTTCCATCAGACAGAGCTCATCCGGCAGTTTATTGCGGGCAATCTTGTCCTGCAGGTAACCCCTAATTTCATCCAGGTTGACCGTCTGTCCCGGCCGCGGTATCACACAAACACAGATACTTTCACCCAAAACCGGGTTGGGTGTGGAAACTACACTCACTTCCGCAATTTTGGGGTGTTTAGCCAATTCCTCCTCCAATTCCAGGGGAACAATTTTTAGCGCACCGCGGTTGATCTGATCTTTTGTCCGGCCGACAATAGTGACATACCCTTCTGCATCTTCAAAGGCCAGGTCACCGGTCCGCAGCCAGCCTTCGGCATTGATATGCGCTTTGGTTTCAGCCGGGTTGTTCCAATACTCACTGATTACGTTCCAACCACGGACTGTCAACTCGCCAACCTCCAAAGGGGCCTTTTCCCGGCCGCTGACAGGATCGACAATTTTTATTTCTTCACCTTCCACCGGCCGGCCGACAGTTTTATAACGTTTTTCCCGGGGTGCGCCCCAGGGGCTTAAAAGGCCGGGGCCGGTTTCAGATGAACCCCAGAAATTAAAAAAGTAGATGTCATACGTTTTTTCAATCTGATCCAACAGTTCTTCCGGCGGCACATAGCCGGAGATCAACCCTGCCCGCAGTGAGGAAAGATCGTATTCCTCTAGTCGGGGGTGTTTCAGGGTCATAATATAATGCGTAGGGGCAGCATGATGGATGGTGCATCTTTCTTTTTCAATCAACTGCAGCGCTGCTTCAACATTATAATTTTCCATGATGATCATGGTTGCTTGGATGGCAATTACGTCGATTAGGATGGAATTAAAAGCGTAGGAATGACAAAAGGGAAGAAAACCGATGAAAATGTCATCTGCAGAGGCATCGAGGCTTTCAGCATAGAGGCAGCCCGCCCTGATGCATTGATAATGGGTGGACGGTGCCCCCTTGGGAACCCCGGTCGCCCCGGAAGTATAGATTAACATTAAGTAGTCATGGTGGGGGTCCACTGCGGGTCTTTGTTCCCGGGGAAGTGCACCCTTTTGTAAAAGACTGGCAAAGTCAATTGTTCCCTTGCTGTTGCCAACATCAATGATTTTTTCGAGCGCCGGGAGTTCATCCTTCATCGCTGCTATCGCGCCGGCGTAAGCGTAGTCTTCCCTGCTGGATTTTACAATTACCCCCCGGGCACCGGAATTACTTAAAATAAACTCCAGTTCCTTACCGCGGTAAACAGGATTAATCCAAACAGTAATGATGCCCAGCCGGGCCAAGGCATAAAAGGAAAGCACCAGTTCCAACGAGTTATGCAAACAAATAGCGACACGATCACCTTTTTGAAAGCCCAGTGTTTTCAAGCCGGCAGCAAACTGATCAACAAGCCGATTCAACTCTGCATATGTAACCCGCCGGCTGCCTGCCACAACCGCCTCCTTATCAGGGCATAACCCCGCACCCCTTTCCAACATTTCCCCTGCTGACAGATCCTTTAAGTCCTCATGTTTTGTCAACTTTCCCCAGGCCTGTCCCATTGTCAGCCTCCTCCTTAAAAATATTTAAAATTGACCCATTGTTACCCGGGATCATTAAAATTTATATGAATTTTTATCAGCAATCAACCTGATAAGAAATGGTTTTCCAGGTGGGGCAGGCTACCGCATAAGGTACTATGTAGGGTGCTATTTAAAGTGCTGTGGGAACAAGCGATATTGAACGTCGTTCATATTGTTTACATTCTTTACAAAGGCCATAACAACAAAACCTGAAAGGAAAATCTATTATTGCATATCTTTACCATATAGCTCTAATCTGAACGTCCTTCAATTCCCAGTATATCGCAGCACCCTTACCCTGTCAAAAGTTTTAGACAGGAATATTGAATCTAAAAATACCTTTATTTTAAAATTACACTAATTTACCTGGTATTTTCTCTTTTTTAAAGATAATACCTTAACCAAACAATAGATATTATACCTGAACAACATTCACTGCAGACTAAACTTGCCGGCAAGCAGTTTTCTGGAATTGCAAAATATAACACATGGGGGGAACCGGTTCATAGTGCCCCGGCTTGAAAACCGGGAAATAATTAACTCAGGTATACACAGCAGCTACTGCAGGCTTTTTGTTTCCAGATATCTTGTTGTTGGATGCAGGTGGAAAAATATATGAGGTGCAAACCAGAAGAATTAAAAAAACACCGGGCATTTCAACCCGGTATTCCAGATAAATTAATACAAAAATACCGGGCCGAATTTCTCCGGTGGAACAGGCATAAACAGCCTTTACGGCTGCTATTTATTATTTTACAGAAAGGGCGTCCTTTACTGGGCCAGGAGCTGTAAGACCTGTAAAGGCATTCCCTGCCTGGCCCCAGAACCCCGCGATTTTTGTAAAGGCGGTATGTCAAACAAACATTCTTTTGCACTGATCCTTTCTTCTCATATCTCGCAAATTATCCCCTGCAGGGCCCGCAGGGCCAACAGGTAGCTTTGGGGGCCAAAACCGCTGATTTGTCCGTAGACAACGGGTGCAATCACGGAACGTTGGCGAAAAGCCTCCCGGGCATAAATGTTCGAAAGGTGGACTTCGATCGCCGGCAGATGAACCCCGGCCAGCGCATCCCGCAGGGCAATGCTGTAGTGTGTGTAGGCCCCGGGGTTAATAATAATGCCCTCGTATTTTCCCGGTGCGCCGTGGATACAATCCAGCAGGGCGCCTTCGCTGTTAAATTGAAAACATTCTGCTGCCAACCTTATTTTTTCTGCCTCTTTTAAAATTAAACCGTTTAGTTCCTCCAAGCCCGTAAGGCCATAAATTTTTACTTCCCTGCTCCCCAACAGGTTCAGGTTGGGCCCGTGAAGGACAAGTATCTTTTTTCTGGCATCCATTTTGAAAACAACCCCCTACCCCATATTTCCTGAAAATGAGGTATTAATTGCTTTTATTATTTCCCCGGCAATTTCTGCCGGATTCTTACCAACGGTATCCACAATATAATCAGCCTGCAGGTAGAAAGGCCTTCTTTCAGCAAGCATCGCTGTTATTTTGGTCTGGAAGTCCACACCCTGTAAGAGCGGCCGTTCCTTCGTTCCGTGTAGGCGGCGGCAGGCCTCTGCAGCAGAAACATCCAGGTAAACAATGATCCCGTGGGCTCTTAAAGCAGTCAGGTTTTCCGCGCGCAGGACAGCCCCGCCGCCGGTGGCAATCACGCAGCTACCCGGTGGCTTCTGGCCTAAAAGGGTCAGCATTTCTGTTTCCCTGTCGCGAAAAAACCCCTCCCCTTTGTGCCTGAAAATTGCGTTGATGCTCCTTCCTAATTTTTGCACAAGCATGGCGTCGCTATCCCAAAAGTTGATCCTTAGCTTCCGGGCTAAAATCTGGCCCACACTCGATTTTCCGGAACCCATAAAACCTGTCAGGCAGATATTTTTCTTCAAAATCGACAGAAAACAGACCTCCTTATCTGCCTCCGGGAGCCTACCCCGATCGCCGGGCGTTCATCAATAGGCCAAGGGTTTTTGGCAAGCAGGATAAAGCCGGAACTGTTGCCGCCCCGGGAACCTATTGCAGCGCCTGCAAAAGTGCCCGCCGCATCGCAGCCGGCGGGGCTTTTTCTCCGGTGAATATTTCAAAAGCTTTTAAACCCTGGCCCAGAAGCATATCCCGGCCGTTTAGGGCAAAGATGCCCCTTTCTGCAGCCTGGTGCATAAATTCTGTTTGCGGGGGATTATAGCGCAGATCAACAGCTGCCCGGCACCCCGTTAAGTCTTCTGCAGGAAAATAATCGTGCCCTGCCGGGTCACCGCTCAGCGCATTGACCAACAGGGAGGTCCCGCTTATATCCGTGGGTAAAATTCTCTCACCCCATTTTAAAATACGGATTTCCCCCGCCCGGAAAACACCGCCCCGGGCCAAAAGTTCTGCTAACGTTCGGGCACGGGCTACGGTACGGTTGATAATCACCAGCTGCCGCACGCCGGCCCGGGAAAGGGCCAAAGCCACAGCCCGGGCCGCTCCGCCAGCCCCCCAAAGACAGGCCTTCTGCCCCACAAAAGCGTCCCCGCCAAAATTTTCTGCGAGCAAATAGAGAAAACCGGCCACATCAGTATTATACCCGGACAACCGGCCGGCTGTATTTTTTACAGTGTTGACCGCCCCCAAAAAGTCTGCCTCCGGGGCCAGTTTATCCAGGTACTGTTTGGCCGCTTCTTTATGCGGTGCCGTGATATTTACCCCCTGCAGGCCCAGGGAAACGACGGCTTTCAGCGCCGGCCCAATCTTTTCCCGGGAAACTTGGAAAGGCAGGTAACAGAAGTTTAACCCGGCTTCCCGAAAAGCAGCATTGTGCATGGCCGGTGAAAGGGAATGGCTAACCGGATCGCCAAAAATACCGACCACCTTTGTTTCACCGTTAATTAGCATTTCTTGTAAACTATAAACCAACCGCCTTTGCCCCCTTTCCCTGTTTACATTTACATTCCCTCCGGCTGCCCGGCAGCGGTCCCCATTTTATAAAGGTACTCGTCGATAACCTGCTGTACAAAGTTAAGGGGAGGCGCCTTACAAACAAGCACCCGGCCGGCAGCTTGCGGGAGGATAAAAACCAGGGCTGCTCCTTCTTTCTTTTTGTCATAAAACAGGGCCTTTGCGACAGCTTGCGGTTTTAAAGCCGGCGGGGGCGGGGGAAATTTTAGCAAACGCCGCAGCAAGGTAGAGATGCGCCGGGCGGCAGCCCGGTCTAAAATCCGCAGCAGCACCGCCAGCCTGACTGCCATGAGCATACCGCAGGCGACTGCTTCACCGTGCAAGTAATAGGCATAGTCTGTAGCAGCTTCCAAGGCATGGGCAAAGGTGTGCCCGAAATTCAGGATACGCCGCAGATCATTTTCACGTTCGTCGCGGGATACTATTTCTCCTTTGATGCGGACCGCCCGCCGTATATATTTTAAAAGCCGGGGCTGAACAGCAGACAGCAGACCATTTCCAGCCGGGATATTTTTCTGCTGCAGATTTTCCAGGTCTTTAAAAAATTTTCGGTCCCAGATCAGGGCATATTTTATCAGTTCGGCCAGGCCGGCGTTGAACTCCCGCGCAGGCAGGGTTTTAAGGGTTGCCATATCGCTGATGACCAAAGTTGGCTGGTAAAAAGAGCCGATCAGGTTTTTACCCAGGGGATGGTTGACCGCCACCTTGCCCCCGACGCTGCTGTCCACCATCGCCAGCAGCGTTGTCGGCACCTGCACATAGGGAACGCCTCTTAAATATGTCGCCGCCACAAATCCGGCCAGATCACCGATGACCCCCCCGCCCAGAGCAACGATCGCTGCACGCCGGTCCAAGCCGGCCTGCAGGGCCCGCGTGTACAGGCCGGCTGCTGTTTCCAGAGTTTTTACCTGTTCCCCCCCCGCCAGCACCTCCAGGTATGGTTTATACCCGGCGGCCTGCAGGCTCTGCAGGCACTGCCGCGCGTAAAGGGGGGCTACATTTTTATCGCTGACCACCAGCACCGGGCCAGCCGGCAGTTGCCCGGCGAGCAAAGGGCCGGTATTTTTTAGCAGCCCCCGGCCCAGAAAAACGGGATACCTGCCGGAGGGGGTATGGATGCGGATTGTAAACATGCTAGTCCCCACCGCCTAAATAATCCTGCTTAAGCTGTTGATAGTAGCGCCACCCTGCCTCTATTTCCAGCAGGGAATCACCGCCAAATTTTTCCAGAAAAGCCCGCCCCAGTTCCCAGGCCACCTGCGCTTCGCCGATTACAGCGGCTGCCGCCACGGCGCAAACATCAGCCCGTTCCACAGCAGCATCTTTGGTTTCCCCGGTATCCAGGTCGATACTGGACAGCGCTTTTTGTAAGGTGGGAATAGGCTTCATGGCCGCCCTGATGACCAAAGGTTCACCGTTGGTTATCCCTCCCTCCAGCCCGCCGGCGTGGTTGGAAGCGCGGAAAATTCTTTTCCCTTCCTTAAAGCTCATTGTATCGTGAACATCTGAACCCTGTCTGCCGGCTGCTGCAAAGCCCAGGCCGATCTCCACACCCTTGATACCGGGAATGCTCATCAAAGCCCCGGCCAGGCGTCCGTCCAGCCGCCTGTCCCCCTGAACATGGCTGCCCAGCCCCGGCGGCAGCCCTTCGACGACAACCTCGAAAACCCCGCCCAGGGTATCCCCTTCTTCCCGGGCCCGGTCGATCGCTGTGATCATCCGCTGTTCGGCCTCCTCATCCAGGCAATAAAGCTGCGAAGAAACCGTTTTGCGCCTGATCATTTCCACGCCCCATGCCGGCGAACGGGGCGCAGCTTCGATCCCCCCCAAGGCGCAAACATAGCCGGCACCCTTAATCTGAAAATGGTTTAACAATAAAGCGGCGATATTGCCGATAGCCACACGCATTGCTGTTTCCCGGGCACTGGCCCGCTCCAATACGTTGCGCAGATCACGGTGAAAATATTTTATGCCGCCGGCCAGATCTGCATGGCCCGGGCGGGGACAGGTGATTTTGCGGGCATCTGTTTCAGCCGCGGGGTGCGGTGACATTACCTCCTGCCAGTTTTGCCAGTCCTTGTTCGCAATCAATAGCGCCAGCGGGCTGCCGGTTGTACGGCCAAAGCGGACCCCGGCCAGAAACTGGATCTGATCTTTTTCTATCGACATACGCCCGCCCCGGCCGTAGCCCCCCTGACGCCTGGCCAGCTGCCGCTGCAGATAGTCCTCCTCTATTTTCAGCCCCGCCGGCAGCCCTTCAATAATCCCTACCAACGCGGGACCGTGGGATTCACCCGCTGTTAAATAACGCATTACCCTGCCAGCAGTGATCTGTATGCTCCAAAGCTGCCTGCGGCAAAAACCAAGCTGCCGCCCAACCGGCCATGCAGATCACTGCTGTTCCCTCCTTTGTCAACAGCAGCCGCACAGCAACTGCATTTTTTAGTAATGGTAAAAAAGCGTTTCCATTTGAAAAATCTAAACATATTATCCCAAAAATTGCAACTTGATGGGCCCGGGATCTTTTTTTCCTGTTATAAAGCAGTTTTATTTGCGCCTGCACCCTGTTAAGATTTTAATCATAGCCTGCCTTGTTTACACTGTTAAGCTATTTAAAAGTGTAAAAAAACCGGGGAAGGATATATCAACAGTTTCTATACCCTGGATAACTGTTTCACCCCGGGCAAAAAGGGCGGCCACCGCCAGGGCCATGGCGATACGGTGATCGCCGTGGCTGAAACAAACCGCACCGTTTATTTTTTGTCCCCCCTGAATCACCAGGCCGTCCGGCAGTTCCTTGATCGCCGCCCCCATCTTTTGCAGCTCTGTAGCCAAAGCATGTAAACGATCGCTTTCCTTCAGGCGCAGCTCACCGGCGCCGCTGATCACGGTTTCGCCAGCGGCAAAAAGAGCCGCAACAGCCAAAACCGGTATTTCATCAACCAACCGCGGGACTAAAGGCGCATTGATCACCACACCCCTTAAAGGACGGCCGCCCTGCACCCAAAGATCGGCCACCGGTTCACCACATACTTCCTTAAGGTTTAAAACCCGGACAGCCGCTCCCATTTCTTGAAGAACATCAATTATTCCCGTGCGGGTGGGGTTCACACCCACTGCTTCCAACAATATTTCCCCTCGCGGGGCCAGCGCCGCAGCTACCAGAAAAAAAGCAGCGGAGGAAAGATCCCCGGGTATTTTCAGTTTTTTGGCCGCTAAGCTGCAGGGCGCTGCCAGGACTATTTCCCCCGGGGCGCCTTTTTCAAGGCTGCCTCCCAAATAAGAAAGCATTCTTTCTGTATGATCACGGGAAGGGCCCGGTTCAAACAGTTCAACCCGCCCGTTGGTGTAGAGCCCGGCTAAAAGCAGGGCCGACTTCACCTGGGCGCTGGCCACCGGCAGGCGGTAGCGGATCGGAAACAGGTTTCCGCCCCGTACAGCCAAAGGCAAAAGAGTCCCTTCCTGGCGCCCTTCGATCCGGGCACCCATCTGCCGCAAAGGCTTGCTGACCCTGGCCATGGGCCTCTTTCGCAGCGAGCTGTCACCCGTCAAAACCGAAAAAAAAGGTTGCCCGGCCAGCAGCCCCAAAAGAAGCCGGGCGGTAGTACCGGAATTGCCCGCCTGCAAAAAGTCGTCCGGCTCCTGCAAGCCCTGTAAACCCCGTCCCCTGACCAGCAGTTTGGTGCCCGCCTCCTGAAATTCCACCCCCAGCTGCTGCAGGCACAGCCGGGTGGCGCGTGTATCTTCAGCAGCCAACAGCCCGGTAATTTCCACCGTTCCCTCCGCCAGGGCAGACAAAATCAAGGCCCGGTGAGAGATGGATTTGTCCCCCGGCATTTTTACCCGGCCCCTGATTTGTTCCCGGGGTGCCAATGTAATTTCCATTTTATTTTTCCTTTCCATAGGTGTCCAGCGCACGCCTGAAAAGCCTGGTTTCGGCCAGCAATTTAAAAATTTCTGTTTCGTTTTCCTCTTTTATGCCGTTTTGCAAAAAACCCAGTTCATCCTGGAAATTTTTTAAGGCATTTTCTAAAAATATTTTATTCGTGCGGACAATATCCAGCCACATCTCCGGTTTCCCCTTGGCGATACGGGTGGTATCCCTGAAACCGTTCCCCATCAGGGCACCGAGCAGCGCCGGTTCATAACCGCTGCCTTGCAGCGTTTGTACCAGGGCCACCGCGGCCAAATAAGGAAGATGGCTGAGCAGGGCCACCAGCCTGTCGTGGGCCTCTGGTTCCAAAATGAAAGGTTTCGCCCCGACGGCCTGTACCAGCTGCTGCAATTTTTTTAACGCCGGCCGGGGGGTCTGTTGTGTCGGCGTCAGAATATAGGCGGCGTTTTTCAGAAATGCAGGATCGGCGGCGGCAGCACCTGATTGTTCGGAACCAGCCATGGGGTGGCCGCCGATACCCGTCACCCCCGCCGGCAAAAATCTTTCCATGGCAGCAACAATTTCCTTTTTGGTGCTGCCGACGTCCGTGACCAGCGCCCCTTGGGGTACCAGGGGCGCTATTTCCTGCAGCATTTTCAAAATCTGCCTTACCGGCGCCGCTAAAATCACCAGTTCCGCCCCCTGCAGGGCGGGGCCTAAAGCAGCCGTTTGCTCTACGCTCCCCCTGCTTCGGGCCGTTGCCATCACCCCGGGATCGGGATCATAACCCCAGCGTTCTGCTGCCACCCCGCATTTACCCAGGGCCAAGCCTACCGAAGCCCCCATCAGGCCCAGCCCGATAATACAGCATCTGGCAAACAGGGGTTTACAAGGTGCGTCCAACAGCCTGCGCCACTCCCTTTAATGTAGTAACCATCTTAGCAAATTTTTTCGGCACCAGAGACTGCGGGCCGTCACAAAGCGCCTGATCCGGAAAGGGGTGCACTTCCACCAGCAGGCCGTCTGCACCTGCAGCCACAGCTGCCAGGCTCATGGGGGTAACCCACTTCCATTTTCCGGTCCCGTGGCTGGGATCAACAAATACCGGCAGGTGACTAAGCTCTTTGGCAACAGGTACAGCGCTGATATCCAGCGTGTTGCGGGTATAGGTTTCAAAGGTGCGGATACCCCTTTCGCAAAGGATCACCCGGGGGTTGCCGCTGCTCAGCAGATATTCGGCAGCCATCAACCATTCTTCAATTGTCGCCGACATGCCCCTTTTAATCAAAACCGGTTTGTCTAGGCGGCCCAGTTCCTGCAGCAGCTTAAAATTTTGCATATTGCGTGTCCCCACCTGCAGGATATCGGCATAACGGGCTACAGTTTCCACAGAATGCTGATCCATAACCTCGGTAATAATCGGCAGGCCGGTCAGTTCCCTGGCTTCAGCCATAATTTTTAAACCCTCTTCTTCCAGACCCTGAAAGCTGTAAGGGGAAGTGCGGGGCTTAAAGGCCCCTCCCCTGATAATCGCTGCACCCCCTTTTTTTACTTCCAAGGCGGCCTGCAGATAGACCTCCTTATCCTCCACAGCGCAGGGGCCGGCCATTAAAACAATTTTGGGGCCGCCAATCTCCACGTCCCCCACCTTAAAGATGGTTTTTTCCTGCTGCAGCTCCCGGCCGGCCAGCTTAAAGGGTTGTGAAATGAAGACAACCTTTTCCACGGCCGGCATGGCCTCCAAAACAGCCTGCGCTTCTTTTCGGGGGTGACCGATGGCGCCCAAAATAGTTTTATTTTCACCACTTGAACGGTGAACGCTGTAGCCGAAGCTTTTAATCCGTTTTTCTACCTCCTCCATTTCCTCCTGACTGGTACCGCCATGTAAAACAACGATCATCAGATATCCTCCTATACTTCCTGGTATTTAGCTTGCTTTCTGCCGGCCTGGAACAGCCCTTACAGGCTGTCCCCAAAACTTTCCCTGAATTTAGCCGCTAACCGGGCCTGCCAATCCGAAACAGGGCTCAATTTGCCAAAAAAGAAACGTAAAACTTGAGGCTCTTCCACAAATTCCAGTCCGCCAATCAGCCGCCGGTTTTCATAGAGCCAGATGATGCGATCCACAGCATATTTTACCTGGGAAAGGGTAAAAACACGCCGGGGCATGGCTAAGCGTAAAAGCTCCATATTGGACAGTATTTCCCGGCCTTCTTCATCCCTTTGTTCAGACAAAGTGCCCCTTTCCATCCCCCGGACACCGCTGGCTATGAACAGCGCAGCCGCCAAAGCGCCGGCCGGATACTGGGTCTGGGGAACATGCTTCAAAAATTCCATGGCATCAAGGTGGCAGCCCAGACCACCCGGCGGGGTAACAACAGGCACCCCTGCTTTTTCCAGCTCATTGGTCATAAAGGCGATAAACTGCGGCCCCTGGCAGATCATATCTTCGTCCATGGTTTCTTCCAGGCCCACAGCCATAGCCTCCATTTCCCGGACAGACATGCCCCCATAGGTTAAAAACCCCTCATAAAGCGGTATATATTCCCGTATTTTCTGGAAAATTTCTTCATTGTTTGTACAAATCCCGCCGCCGCGGGCACAACCCAATTTACGCGCTGAAAAGTACATGATATCGGCTAGATCTGCAAGTTCACGGGTAATTTCCCGGATGCTCATTTTTTTACAGCTTTCTTCCCGTTTTTTAATAAAATAAAGATTATCAGCCAAAAGACTGGCGTCAAAAACCAGCAGCAGGCCAAACCGATCACACACCCGGCGCACTGCCCGCATATTTTCCAGGGAAAAGGGCTGCCCACCGATTAGGTTGGCACCGGCTTCCAAGCGGACAAAGGCAATTTTATCCACGCCATATTTTTCAATCAAAGCCAGCAGCTTATCAATATCCATGTTGCCTTTAAAGGGATGGTTACTTTTGACCTTTAAACCTTCATCCAGAAAGATTTCCTCCACAATACCGCCATTTAAAACAATATGCGCCTTGGTAGTTGTAAAATGATAATTCATGGGTACCGCAAACCCCGGCTGCACATAGACCTGGGAAAGGATATTTTCACAGGCCCGGCCCTGGTGTGCGGGCAGAAAAAATTCTGTACCAAAGATTTCCCTGATTTTTCTTTCTAACCTGGTAAAGGTTTCCGAGCCAGCATAACTGTCATCCGCCTCCATCATTGCGGCCAACTGCCGGTCACTCATCGCGTTGACCCCGCTATCCGTAAGCATATCCATAAAAACATCGCGGTTTTGCAGTAAAAAAGTATTATTGCCTGCCCCAGTAATCGCTTCCCAACGCTGTTCAATGGGCAATAAGTTTAATTTTTGAACAATACGGACCTTGTGCATTTCCAGGGGAACATCGTCCCCATAAAAAAATTTTACGTCAGCCATGCCCTTTTCACCCCTGTTATGGTAGTTTGGTTCAACATATCCGGAATGCCCGGTTAAGCCCCAGCCCTGGATACAGCTGCTTCCCGGCAGTTAACACACTTGCCGCCGCAACCGGCCATCCCACCCTGCAATAACACACCCTGTCGCCGCAACCAGCCATCCTATCCTGCAATAACACACTTGCCGCCGCAACCAGCCATCCCATCCTGCAATAACACACTTGCCGCCGCAACCAGCCATCCCATCCTGCAATAACACACTTGCCGCCGCAACCGGCCATCCCACCCTGCAATAACACACCCTGTCGCCGCAACCGGCCATCCCATCCTGCAATAACACACCCTGTCGCCGCAACCAGCCATTTTTCCAGCCTTTTTCCGCCACCAAGCCCTTTCACCCTTTTCCACCTCTCCTGTTTTTCCCCCGCTTGGCCTTTTAAATGATCTGACAGTTTCAACTTCAGGCGCCTTAATCCAGGAATAGGAATGAAAATATAACCCCGTACTTTCACACTAAACCCGTGACCTGTAACTGAAAAAACCAGCATCCCCTTACCATTGTCTGCAAAAAACAATAAACTGCAGACAACACGGTAAAAGGAAATAAAAGTTTAAAAAAGCTTCCGTCCCCCTTAGGGACGGAAGCTTTAGCTTCACGCGGTACCACCCTCAATTGGGCCTGCAAGGCCCCACCTCTTTTCAGAGTACAGACCGGCCAATGCCCCCGGCGATATACCCCCTCCTTTTTAACGGCAGGAGTCTCCGTCAAAGCCTACTTGCCAACCACACGCCTTGCAACTCTTGCCAAGCGGCCGCTTTTGGTTTGCTGCTCCGGGGTGTATTTCAGCAGTTGTCGATACCGGGTCGCACCTTACCCCCGGCTCTCTGCCATCTACATAACTGCTTACTTCTCCCCTTCATCGTTTTTATCCAAAACTGGTTTATGAATCATTTTACACCATCCGGTAATTTTATGTCAAGAAAAATTTAGATGCAATGGGGTAGATGCAATGGGAGGGATGCAATGGGGACGGTTCCTGTTGCATTCGATGCAATGGGGACCAGATGCAATGGGGACGGTTCCTGTTGCAATGAGGACGGTTCCTGTTGCATTCAGCAGTTTGCAAGTATAACTGCTAATTAACATGCATTTTCTTTATGATGCAACCCGTGATGCAGCGGGAACCGTCCCCATTGCATGCGTGCGACCCGTGATGCAGCAGGAACCGTCCCCATTGCATGCGTGCATGCGTCCCCTGATTTTCAGTTTTTCATATTGACGGGGTTAACCTTTTTTGTTAAAATGGGTATAATTTTAATAAGAAAAAGGCTTTGAAAGAGGAAAGTAAACCGGCCGGGCGCCCATCAGAGAGGCGGGGTCAAGGCTGTAAGCCCTGCCGGGAAAGCAACCGGTTGAAGTTCCCTCTGGAGCCGCAGGCTGAAAACCCGACTGCATCAGCATAGCAGCCGCATAAAGTAGGCCGGGCCGGGGTTTTCACCCGTTATCAGTGAAAAGGGAATAGGATCCTGCAGGATCCCGCTCTCTAAAAGTGGGCTTTACCTTAAGCCAAAAAGGGTGGTACCGCGGAAGCAACTTCCTGTCCCTGACAGGAAGTTTTTTTATTTTCCCATGAGGTTTGCACTTTCGTCCCTGAATAGTGTAAACCTCATTTTTTTACCAAAAAACAAGAGGAGTGACTTTTCATGATTGTTGTCCTGCAACCAGGCGCTTTACCCCCGGAAATTGAAACCATAGAAGAAAAATTAAGGGAGCTGGGCTGCGAATTCTTTACAACCAGAAATACCCAAAGAACAATGCTGCATATCACAGGCAGTGAGGCGCACCGGGCGCCGTCAACCCTGGAACTGTTACCCGGCATAGCCCGGGTAGTTTCAGTAACCAGCCCCTACAAACTGGCCAGCAGAGAGGTGCAAACCGAAAAAAGCATCATTGATTTAGGGGAGGGGCTCACCATCGGGGGGGATAAGATCATCGTTATGGCCGGCCCTTGTGCAGTGGAAAATGAAGAAACACTTTTTAGAACAGCCGAAAAAGTAGCAGCAGCCGGCGCCGGGGTTTTGCGCGGGGGGGGCATTCAAACCCCGCACCTCTCCCTACAGCTTTCAAGGGCTTGCCGAAAAAGGTCTGCAGCTCTTGGCTGCAGCCCGGGAAAGAACAGGTCTTAAAATAGTTACAGAGGTAATCAACGTTCAGGATGTAGAATTGGTTGCCGCCTATGCCGACATTTTACAGATCGGGGCCCGCAATATGCAAAATTACCCTTTATTACAAAAAGTCGGCCAACAAAACCGTCCTGTACTTTTAAAAAGAGGGCTGGCGGCCACCATTAAAGAATGGCTGATGGCTGCAGAATATATCCTTTCCGCAGGAAACTTTAACGTGATCCTCTGTGAAAGGGGTATCCGTACTTTTGAAAACTATACCCGCAATACACTGGATATCAGCGCTGTGCCCCTGGTTCACGCTCTAAGCCATCTGCCCGTAATCGTAGATCCCAGCCATAGCTGTGGGGACAGCAGGCTGGTGCCAGACCTGTCCAGGGCAGCGATCGCTTCGGGCGCCGACGGCCTATTGATCGAAGTACATCCGGAACCGCAACAGGCTTACTGTGACGGTGAACAATCCCTGACACCCCGGGAATTTCATCTGCTGATGGAATCATTACCGGGCCTGGCCCGCGCCTGTGGACGCTGTTTGGGAACCGGGCCGCCAAAACTAAAAAACAGTACAAAACAAAAAACTACACATTACGTTGCAGCATCCACACCTTAAGGGGGAAACCAACATGGAAAAAACATTGGGTTATTTGGGACCACCAGGTACTTTCAGCCATGAAGCCGCATTAAATTACTGTAAAGGCCGGGCCTGCCGCCTGAAACCCTTTGCTGCGATTAAACAGATCTTTGCCGCCACAGCAAACAAAACAGTTGATGCCGGCATAGTACCCGTAGAAAACTCCCTGGAGGGTTCGCTGAACCTGACCTTCGATCTTTTAGCGGGCAACATAGCCGTTAAAATAAAAGGGGAACTGCACTGTAGGGTGAAGCATTGCCTACTGGCCCCACCCGGGCTGAAAATAGAGGGCATTGAAAGGGTATATTCCCATCCCCAGGCCTTAGCCCAGTGCCGCCGCTATCTGGAAAAGATTTTACCGAAAGCAGCCCCCATTGCTGCTACCAGCACCACAGATGCTGCCCTGCAGGTAGCACAAAACAATAACCGGGGGGCGGCAATCGCCTCCCAGCGGGCTGCCGAACTATACAGACTGGCAATCCTCCAGGAAAATATACAGGACGGCCCCGGAGAAAACAAAACACGCTTTTTGCTTCTGGCACCGGAGGATGCTTCTGCCACCGGCAGGGATAAAACTTCCCTGCTGCTGACCCTACCGGATCGACCGGGCGCGCTGTATGCTGCCCTGGGTATTTTTGCCCGTCACAACCTGAACCTGACAAAAATTGAATCCCGCCCCGTGCGGGGTAACCTGGGGAAATATATTTTTTTTCTGGACGTAACCGGGCACCGTAAAGATGCCGGGCTGGCCGGCGCCCTGCTGGAGACGAAAGAAAAAAACATTAAGGTAAAAATTTTGGGGAGCTACCCCCGTGCTGAAAACTGCGAATAAACTTTGTGCAAGATTCTTTTACAGTAACAAGTTGCACCCCCAGCATATCCCCCAAAGGGGATTGCCGGACTGCGTGCACTGCTGGCCGGGGGGCCGGTAGCCTACTGTTCCCCCCGGCCCATCAATTCTTTAACATTTTTTTCATTAACAAGAATGCCCCTGAATTTCTCCATATTGAACCTACGGGTAAACAGATCACATTTACATAAAAAGAGATAATAAATGTTTTTCCCGCAACCATAAAGTGTTTCAAAATTTCCCTGCCCTTTGGCAATGATCATTTCAGCGTTGTCTATAATTGCCCTAGATTGTTTATTGATGGCGCTTAACTGTGTTCCCGGTATATCTGTGCCGTTGTCCACTACCTGCACCAGATCGCAGAGGCCTATTTCCCGTGCATCCGCCAGTGTGGCATCGTTATAGATAGGCTGGCCCCTGACAATAACATCCAGTTTTATATCCGGATAAAATTCTTTGATAATCCTGATAAATATCTTATCCAAAACAATTTCCCCGGCATTGTCGGCCAGATATGCCACCCGCTGGGAATTTTCCAATTCCTTGCAAAAATCTTCATACGCCACCCTGTCAATGGTTTGCTGCGGAGCATTATGGATTATATCTTTCAATTCCTCAATATCAACTTCATCCATAGCTCCAAAATCAATAAAGTTGCCAACCATGGCGAATTTTAAGGCTATTAGCAGTCGGTCTTCTGCAGCGTTAATCACGCCTAAAATTTCGTCTTCCAGCGACACTAGAAAACTGTTATATTCCTTTTTTATCCTGTTATAAGGGTCGCCGAGCTGCAGCTCGCTGTTTAAAACCCGCATAATCTGTGCAGCTAGAGAAGGCGGTGTATCCCCGGGGGCAGACTTTGCTATTATTCCGAAAACCTTCTTCATAAATTGTAGTTTTTTACCTGCATCCGCTTCATGTTCACCGAATAAAGAATCCGCCTTATTCATGGTGCAATAGATACATTCCAAACTAAGATCCATACCTGAATCTCCTTTGTTTATTTTTTTCTTGTCCAGTGTTTTTTGCGCCGGATTTACTTTTAAATACCTTCTTTTAAGGTCTTATTATTTTACCAGCAGCAGTTGAAAAACTCAACGCGGTTGCTAAAATATCTCGATTCATGGGTCTGAGAAATATTTGTGCGGCCATGCCTGAAATATGGTATAATGCCGAAAATAATGCTATAATACCGAAAAAGGAGGAAACGTCCGTAAGGATAATGTTAATGTAGCTTAAGTTGTCTTTATCTTCAAACAAGGGGAGTGTTTTTATGCGTGACTACAATAAACAAATGAAGTCAATCAGATTCAGTATAAAAGGCCCTGCTTTGTAATTAGGACTGTATGTTAAAAAACCTTTTGCCGTATCAGAAATACATTCAAAACGGAAGGGTGATCGTATGAATTTAAGTGTGCTGCATAATATCAGTTACGGGCTTTATGTGGTTACAGCCAAAGACGGGGGGCGTCTTAACGGTCAGATCGCCAACACAGTTTTCCAGATTTCCAATGATCCGCCTACCATTGCGATTAGCATCAATAAACAAAACCTGACCAACACATTCATTAGAAACAGTGGCCTATTTGCGATTTCTGTCCTTTCGCAGGAGGCACCCCTTTCCCTTGTCGGGCAGTTTGGCTTTAAATCAGGGCGGGATGTTGATAAATTTGTGGATGTAAATTATAAAACCACAGCACAGGGCCTGCCTTATCTTGATGAAGGAGCCTTAGCCTATATTGAAGCCAAAGTGGTACAGGAAATCAACGTCCGCACACACACTATTTTTATCGGAGAAATTACTGCCGCGGAAATACTAAGGAAAGGAAACCCCATGACCTATGCCTTTTACCACCAGGTAAAGAAAGGCACAACCCCGCCTGCAGCCCCCACTTATATTAAAGAGGAAACAGGTAACAGCAGTCCGGCAACTAAATACGAATGTTCAGTTTGTGGTTATATTTACGACCCGGAAACAGGAGATCCGGAAAACAACATTCCACCGGGAACAGCCTTTGCCGATCTGCCGGATGATTGGGTTTGCCCAGTATGCAGCGAAGGCAAAGAGGTCTTTAAAGAAACTACCTGAACAACCAAAAATTTAGCTATAATACCAATGCAGCAAGGGCCTGCCTTCGTATAAAAAAAGGCAGGCCTTTACAATTTTATTGCAATCGGACTGTCATCGGCAGGTTATATAGCGATTTTGATCCGCCGCACAAAAGTGTTGCCGTTTTTTTATGCCCGCAGCCTGAATGCGTTTAGCGTTTGGTTATCTGGTGAATTTGATATAAACCTTTTTTCCAAGGATCTTAACTGGTTTAGCCTCATTTGTATCTGCCGGGGCCTGGGTATTCTGCCAGCAAACACTTGGCCAATATTTTCCCTCAGTTTATAACACAGGTAGAGGTAAGGCCCCCCTGTATCATTATTCAGGCGTCTTATCGATCAACTGGAATCCCGGGGGACAAAGACTTTTGGCGACCTCTTCATTTTTGTGGATAACAAAGGCAATCTCCGTGACATATTTTTGCGCAGGCGATTGGTTTCCCTGTGCCAAAATCAGTTTTTCTAATTCGCCCTTCAGGGAAGCTACCCCCGTGCTGAAAACTGCAAATAATTTCTATGTAAGATTCTTTTACAGTAACAAATGGCATCATCAGACAATCTCTCAAACCCCACAGTATGGGTTTTTATGGAACAATACTATGCGATTTGTATTGGTACCAATGCGATTGTTTTTAATGCCCCATATATTTGATGTTTTAGTAAACTCCTGCTGGTTTATAAGTATCCCTGTGCATTCAAACCCGGCAACCTGTCCGAGTGGAACAACATGTTCTTCCAGGTTAATCTTACCACTTTTTACCTCCCCCACCTCGAAAACCACCCATCCGCCGGGTTTTGTTACCCGGTATAGTTCATTTAACACTTTCCCTATTACTCTGGACCATTCTCCCACCGTTCTAGACATAGTAATCTTTTTTTCAATCTTTTCGGTATCTATAACGTTAAACCAACACCGCAGCCAGTTATCTCTTGAATACTGAACCACATCTAAAAAAGGAGGTGAGGTAACAATCAAGTCAACAGAATTGCTTTCAATAGGCTTAGTGTTTCTGGCATCATTTTCTATGAATAGCGCTGACTTATATGACTTTTTTAAATTATCAACCATAGCTGGTGTTAAATTCCTTAGCAAAGAATTTGTTTTACGAATAATAAGTTTTTTAGTATCCCGGTAGTCCGGTTTTTGGTTCCTTTTTTTATTTATTTTTAACTGGCTTCCCGGAGAAACAGCCTGGTTGGGAGGTAGTGTATAAACAGAGAAGAAACCGGGAGAATGCCCCGTCAAACGGTTGGTAGCTACCATTCGGATCCAGCGGTCCACTTCATCTTCTGCCCCGCTAGCTTTTCTGTTTTCTAAATATAATTGTAAGGATACTAACTCGGACTCCGTTGCCGGATGAAAGAACATAGACAAATCCCGATCTGCCTTTAATGATTTATAAGTTGGTATTGAATCTAGCCGTCGATAAACCTTACCGATTTCAGGAACAGACAGGCGGGGATATGCCAATATTTTGCTTAGCGGATTAATGTCGTTTGAAATTACCCTGCGGTTTAAAAGAGCGGCTTCAATTATGGTTGTACCCCGCCCGCTAAACGGATCATAGACTACATTCCCTGTTTCAGTTAAAAGATTTATAAAAAAATGTGGTAACTGGGCTTTAAAGCAAGCCCGGTAGGAAATTTCATGAATAGAAACCGACTGTCTCTGCTTTGATGTCCAAAATTCGTTTACAAATTTGGGTATTTCAATACCGTTAACTATAACCTTCCCGACAGTAGTTTTGTAACCGGTAGGAGACAGGGTAAGATTTTTATTTTCTTCAAATATAAAATTCTCTAAATAGCAGGTAATATTGTTTTTATATAATTGCATTGACAATTTGTAATACCCCTATTAACAATAATAGTTCTGCGTTCATCTGAGTCCTATGACTGACCAAATGCAACGGGAAATGCAACGGGGACGGTTCCTGCTGCATCCAAAGGTTTACGGGCTGGGCTCCAGACTGACCAGAACGAGATTCTGCTTGTTTGTCCAATAACCTGTTCATATGAACACTATTTTTTTGCAATACTATGGACCATACCCCTGCTAACGCCCATAAGTTCAGCTATTCTTCTATGGGTTAAATGCGTCTTTGAAATCATTTCCTTTATGATATTTTCTTTAATATCTTTTTCCAAACCCAACAAACCTTCGATGCCGGCGCCTGTGTCCCTTTGCCGGAGGTACCGTTTTATAATCTGCCCGGCTTTTTCCTCCCTTTCTTTTTGCAAGTCTTCCTCAATTTCCAAAAACTCATTATCGTCTTCCTCTAAATGAAAGTTTGCATAATCCCTGATTGAATTTGAGAAAAGGGCAATAACTTTTTGTATTTCTGTAGCCGCTATTACGGAACATTTGTGCCCGATATAGCTATTATAACTGCTCCATTCGTAAGACTGTGCTTTTTTTACTATTTTAGCCTTGACAGGGTTATTATGGATATACCTCATTGCCTGCAGAAAATACCTTTCCGTATCAATTATTTCGCTTCTAAACCTACCTTGGAATACGTGCCCTACCCTTTGATACTTATAATTATAGTTGCCGGCAAACTTGATATTGATCCACTTAATTGCTTCTGACATTTCTTGTAGGCTGGAACAAATCAAAAGATGCACATGGTTGTCCATAAGGCAATAGGCCGCTAAAGAAATATTTTTATCATCCACTTGCTGTTGTAAAAGCTCCAGAAAAAGTCTTTTTTCAGAGTTTTTATAAAAAATTGCTTCGCGGTTATTACCCCTCATCATTGCATGATAATAACCCGTTGGGCTTTCCATTCTTGCACTTCTTGGCATAAAACCACCTCAAGGAAATTTTAACATGCAATTCGTTATGGTGCAACAGGAACCGTCCCCATTGCATGCCCATTGCATGCATGTAAAAAAGGCATTTTTCTTACTAAAAAGGAGCATATCCGGCGTTTTTTTTCTTCCAGGTCAATGTATATTTGACTTACAAAGCAGTTTGTAATTTTGCCGGCAAAAAAATAGGGAGGTGTCGCAAAAAATGAAGTCAAGATTTTCCGTGCCGTTGACGCTATGTTTCATGTTTATCTTTGTGCTCTGTTTTTCTGTATCCGCCGCAAGCGCCGCGGAGATCACGTGGAATGGCGGCGGCGGTGATCTATCGTGGAGTAACCCCGCAAACTGGGATGCGGGACGGGCGCCCCAAGACGGGGATGAAGTTGTAATTGAAATTGAGGACATGGCGGTAAGTGAAGCTATCATGTATAGCGGCGGCGATCTCAGCATCAATCTGTATTGTGCAGGCAACCTTGAGCTGGCCGATGGCACGCTGACCCTAACGGGGGAATCCTATTTCAGAGGGGGGCTGAAAGGGGACGGCGACCTGGTCGTTGCCGGCGGCAGTAAGGTGTACTTTGAAGATGCGTATATGTACGGCGACTGCGACGGACGATTGATTATAGAGAAAGATGCGCAAGTGGAGACTGGCGGCGGGACACCTATTGGGCGACCCGTGGTCAACAACGGTGAATTGACGGTTGTTAGCTGGGAACTAAGTCTGAAAGGAGGTTGCAGCGGTACAGGCTCGTTTGTTATTTCCGAGGATACCTCCCTGATCTTTGAGGAAGGAGTCAATACCGTCGGAACTGTGGAGAACGCCGGCCAGATGATCTTATGGGAAGGGATCAGCCTGGGCATCGGCGGCGATTATATCCAGAAGGACACGGGTTCGTTAATGCTGTGGATTACGGGTACGGACCCGGGCGCTTTTGCCTGTGTGGATGTCTGCGGTAATGCGCGGCTTGACGGTGAACTCTATCTTAATTTCGCCGACCCCGATGGTGGGGTGTACGATCCCCAACCGGATGAGGCCTTCGAATTCCTAACCTATGGGACGTTGTCTGGTGAATTCTCCTCTATACTCGGAAACATCGCCCCCCCGTTTCTTCAGGCCGACTATAGCGCGGGTGCATTAACGATTACTTTAATGCCTAACGATTATCCGCCGCGGCTTCTGAGCACGACCCCGGCCAATGGCGGGAGCATATTGTGGAATGCGGATGCCATTACGCTGAAGTTCGACAGGCCCATATGGGGGGTTATGAATAAAGAATTAACAATTTTTACTTCGGACGGGGACTGGGCAACAAATCGCTACTTTAATGGCACGGATGACGTTTTCATAGGCGGCAACGGCACGGATACTATTTCCCTCTTTTTCGGAAGGGACAGTTTTCGTTTTAAGCCGGGGGTGAGCTACTACGTACTGGTGGAAGAAGGGGCGCTAACAGATATAGCGGGTAACGAATTCGCTGGGATTGAGGACAGCAACTACTGGACCTTCACCGCCACAGGCGATCCGGACCCCATCCCTGCGCCTACGAATCTTCGCTACACATACAGGGCTTCCAGGGCGGTTACCCTGGCGTGGGATGCGCCTTCGTACCACGAATACCTTACGTACGATGTTTATTGCTACATAGACGGCTATTACCGCCTTGCCGGAAGCACAGACAAAACCAGCTTCATCGTAACAAATGTCGGCAACAGCTTGCTCGATCCGGAGACTCATTACACATTTGCTGTTTGTGCCGTCAATCGCAACGGTGAAAAATCGAATAAGGATGATTGCAAGCTGACGATGATGACAGCACGAAACCGCATCCTGACCTGGGGCAGGATTACCATGCAGGAATTTGACCCCGGCGGCGGCATAAGCTTTGAGGACGTTGTATATTCCGATGCATGCTACGGCGGCGGTAAAACTATTGCGGTGGGTAACAGCGGAGTGGTTTTAAGATTAGACTCTGATGATGATATCTGGCATGTGGAGCGTCATGCGAAATATGGAGACAGTTTCTACAGAGTAGCCTACGGCAACGGCATGTTTGTGGCTGTGGGAAGCAATAGGATTTACACGAGGACTTCCCAGGGTGAGTGGTCCGATCCCATTTACTTGGACCCGCGGGTTGTACTGTATGACGTGGCCAGCGGCAAAAAAGCCGGCGGCGGCGACATCTTCGTAGCCGTTGCGAATGGGGCAACGTATTGGTCGGAGAATGGAGTGGATTGGAACATAGGGACAGAACCCTTTAGCGTCAATCCGGATAAGCCTATACTAGCCTCCGTTGCATCTGACGATACAGGCAATTTTGTGGCTGTGGGCTGGAGGGATGTATGGTTAGGAACTGAAACTTTTTTAACCTGGTACTCGAATAACGGCAAGTATTGGAACACGGGCTGGGATAACAAAAGCAAGAAGAAGGGTCGTCTTACCGAGGTGGCTTACGGGCTTGGCGCCTTTGTAGCCGGTGGCGGCCATGAACCGGACACCTGGATATCGAAAGACAAGGGCCGAAGCTGGGAACAGTGGCAAGAGCCCGGTACCGTTATTTACTGTCCCACCGATATTGCCTGTGGCGAGGGCATCTTTGTTGCCGTCGCAGGCAACAAGATCTGCATTTCGGAGAACAACGGCTATACCTGGAGGGAATCCATGGACACCCATGCTGAATCCATGGGGGGAGGTAGAGTCACTTCCGTCAATTACTGCGGCGATAAATTCGTCGCCTTCGACGATCTAGGCAATATCTTTCATGGTCGTGTGGGGTTCTCGGAGAACCACACATTGACTGTCAATAGCGGGGGCGGCGGCGGTGAGTATGCCGTGGGCGCTGAAGTTACCATCACGGCGGATGCCCCGGCTTCTGGGAAACGCTTTAAAGAATGGGCGGGGACGGAAGGCCTTTCATTCACCCGAGGCGACAAGACCACAGCCACAGCGAAGTTCACCATGCCGAATCGCGCCGTAACAGTCACCGCCACCTATGAGGATATAGCGCCGGCTGAACGATATACCGTTACGGTGACGTCGGGTAGCGGCGGCGGTGAATATCTGGACGGGGCTGAAGTGACCATCACGGCCGATGCCCCGGCTTCCGGGAAACAGTTTAAGGAATGGTCGGGGACGGAGGGCCTCGTTTTCACCCAAGGCAGCGCAACCACTACCATAGCGAAGTTTACCATGCCAGCCCGCGCCGTAACAGTCACCGCCACGTACGAGGATATTCCTCCTGTCGCGGAAAACTTCACCGTTACGCTCAGCGGCGGCGGCGCCGGGGCCATCGGAGGTGGCAGCTACGCTAAGGATGCTGTCGTCAATCTTTTCGCCGGCAGCCGCAGCAGCTACGCTTTTGCCGGCTGGACATCTGTGCCCGCAGTCACATTCACAAACCCGAACAACGCTAACACGAGCTTTATGATGCCGGAGCATGATGTCAGCATCACCGCTCATTGGAACTATATCGGCGGGGGCGACGACAGTGGCAGTGGCAGCGGCGGAACCCAGGCCGCCCCCGCCGTTACGACTTACAGCCTCGAGATAGAGCGCAGTGACGGCTCGCGGGAATCATTGCCGGGTTCCGTCAGTGAAAAGACAGGGATGGCTCAGCTCGACGCCGGGACAGCCGGGATGTTGTTCAGCGGCGGCGGCACAGTTTTGAAGATGCCCGTCATCCCGGGGGCCAGCGCATATACGCTTAGCCTGCCGGCAGCGGCGCTCAGCGCCGGTGAGCAAGACAGCGCATGTACATTCTCCACGGATATCGCTTCGGTGACACTTTCCGGCAGGATGCTTGGAAATCAACCTGAAACCGGCGGTAAAATGGCGGAGATTGCCGTGGCCCGAGGTGATTATTCCGGTTTATCCGATGAGCAAAGGGCGGCTGTGGGAGCCCGTCCCCTCATCCAGCTTACCCTCTCCATTGGCGGAAGCCGGACAGAGTGGAACAATCCCGCATACCCAGTGACGGTGGCCATGCCTTATCAGCTTGCGGCAGAAGAAATGGCGCACCCTGAAGCGATTATCGTTTGGTACCTTGACGGCAGCGGAAACCTGGTCTGCGTTCCCAACGGCCGTTATGACGCTGCCACAGGTTCGGTAATCTTCACCACGACGCACTTCAGCCAATACGCCGCCGGCTATAACCCAGTGGCCTTCAATGATGTGCCAAAAGATGCCTGGTATTACCCCGCCGTTTCCTTCTGCGCCGCCCGGGGCATTACGACAGGAACGGATGGCATCAATTTCAGTCCGCAGCAACGGCTGAACAGGGCACAACTGCTGGTAATGTTAATGCGCGCTTATAGCATTAACCCGGATGCGAGCCTGGGGGACAATTTCTCCGACGCGGGAAATTGTTATTACAGCACCTATCTTGCCGCGGCAAAACGCCTTGGTATCGCAAAAGGCGTGGGAAACGACAGATTTGCACCCAAACAAGGGATTACCCGGCAGGAGATGTTCACAATGCTTTACAATACATTGCTCGCTGTAAAGCAGTTGCCGCAGCGTTCAGCATCTGTAGGTGACGTTACCTCTGAAGCGGACTATGCCTCCATCGCCTCCTGGGCCAGGGAAGCCATGGAACATTTGGCAGCTTCCGGCATCATCCGGGGGATCGACGGTGATTTGTCACCTCACACATCGGCTACGCGCGGAGAAATGGCACAGATACTGTATAAACTGCTGAATACGTAACGTTCCATTTCCCGCAGGCAATCGGGTAGGAGGCAGGTGATTAATTCACCTACCGACCTCCCACACCACCGTACGTACCGTTTGGTATACGGCGGTTCCAGGTTTACAACTACCTTGGAGCATAACACCCTCTGAGGTAACCAGCATGCTTGAGTCTCTCGTTGGATAGGGATGTTGAAAGGATTGGGCTATGGGCGGTACGCCGGTAGCCCTTTCTTATATTCGTCCACATCCAGGCCTGTTCTTCCCGTTCCCCAAGTGTTTGAGATTCCCAAACCGCGTGCGGTTTTTTTCCACCTTTTTATAAATAACCATCCGAATGCGACTCCTTATCTACCCGTGTTTCAATGCACCTTCACCTTCTTTGGTTCAGCCCTTCCGTGGGTACTGCAGTACCCACGTATTATGGTTTCTGCTGACCTCTCACGGCAAATCTTGTTTCGCCATATTTTCGTGTGAGGCATGGAAGGATAATGCCAAAGCAGAAAGAATTTACAAAATAAGATGACCGTTGCATCCGTTCGGATGGAAGAATTGGAACACAACTACCTTAATAGATAGGAGTGAGGCTTTATGGACAATAAAACGGAAGAAAGGCGAAACGACTACACAAAGTTGTTTCCGTTGCTTAGCGGAAAGGATGAGCTTTTCGCCATGTTAATCCGATACCTGCCACATCCCGTTCAGATTTTTGCACCTGATGGGACGTCTGTTTTGATTAACAATGCCATGCTGGAAGTGACGGGGACGAGAAATTTTGACTGTCATGTCGGGAAATACAACGTTTTCCGGGATCCCATCTTGCGGGAACTGGGTTTAGCGGAAAAAATCCGGCCAGTTTTGGCGGGCAAAACCATTTTTCTTCCCGATTTCAACGTATCCTACCGGGATATGATCCGCTATTATGACGTGGAAGAAAGGGACGTGGAAACCATCAGCGCCGATGTCACCTGCTTCCCTCTATCACACGAAAACTACGTGGAAAATCATTTCGCCGCCGTTTTCATTGTCAAAAAAATCTACCCGGGAAAAACAGAAATCCGAGAAGCCAAACAATATATCGAAACCCACTGGCTGGAGCCCTTCGACGTTGAAAAAACGGCAAAGGCCGTATATCTGAGCAAATCCTACTTTACGAAATATTTTAAAAAACATACCGGCGTAACGCCCCATGAATACTACATCAATTACAAAATCTATAAGCTGAAGGAAAAACTGCTGGACAACAACCTTTTGGTTTCCGAGGCCTTTGCCGCTTGCAATATTGTCTATAACGGCCATTTTGCCGGGTTGTTTAAGGAAAAAGTAGGGCTTTCTCCAACGGCGTATCGCCGGTTGTCCGGGGTGAAGTGACACTTATTCCTTGCGGTAGCCCGGATTTTTCTCCCGCTGTCCGATCAACCAGCAATATCGCCGGGAACCGCCTGAAGGTGAGCGTAAAATAGAACCCACCTTGTAACCAAGGGGGGCTTGGCATAAATTAAAATATAACAGCTTCTAACCCTTCATTCGGCATTCCTGGGGCAACGTTTCTGACCAGGGGAGCAGTTCCTCCAGTGCGCCGAGGATGTTTGTTCGCCCGGGTTGTTCGGTAGTCAAAAAGGACGATTGCCGGTCCTGCACGGCCGTTGCGGTAAAGCCACATGTAAAACTTGTTTTTTGCCGATCGGCCCTGTTCCCGGTGCACCTGCAAGGTGGTTTTTTCAGCATGCAGAATCATTCCCTTTATGATATTTTCCTTAATATCTTTTTCCAAACCCACAAACCTTCCATGCCCGTGCATTGCCGAAGGCACTGTTTAATAATATGCCCGTTTTTTTCCTTCATTTCTTTTTGTAAGCCTTCCTTAATTTCCAGAAACCCACTATCGTTTCCCGCTAAATGAAAATTTGCAGAAACCCTGAAGAAAATTTTAACATGCAATTAGTTCTGGTGCAACAGGAACCGTCCCCGTTGCATTCAAAATGGAATGCAACGGGGACGGTTCCTACTGCATCCAAAAGTTTACGGGCTATGCTCCAGACTGACCAGAACGAGATTCTGTTTGTTTATCCAATAACCTGTTCACATGAACACTATTTTTTTGCAATACTGAATGCTGTGGACCATACCCCTGCTAACGCCCATAAGTTCAGCTATTCTTCTATGGGTTAAATGCCTCTTTGAAATCATTCCCTTTATGATATTTTCCTTAATATCTTTTTCCAAACCCAACAAACCTTCGATGCCGGCGCCTGTGTCCCTTTGCCGAAGGCACTGTTTAATTAATATGCCCGTCTTTTTCCTCCCTTTCTTTTTGCAAGCCTTCCTTAATTTCCAAAAACCCACAATCGCTTCCCACTAAATGAAAATTTGCAAAAGACCTGAAGAAAATTTTAACATGCAATTAGTTCTGGTGCAACAGGAACCGTCCCCGTTGCATCCGCAGGCAAAAAGAAAACCACCTACCGATAAAGTATTTTTTATCAATAGATGGTAGTTTCTTTGGTGGAGCTGGCGGGATTCGAACCCGCGGCCTCCTCCATGCCAAGGAGGCGCGCTCCCCCTGCGCCACAGCCCCATATTTATTTTCCTTTTACATTATAGCTACTCTTGACAGGCCTGTCAACACCGCAGGCTGAAAAATGCACTGCAAGTTGACACTTCTGCCGGTAAATGCCCCCGTTTACCCGTAGATGCAACGCTGCTGCCGGGCAAACCAGTTTATTTCGGTTTACCATTTTAAGGTGCTACAAAGCATTCTGCTTTCATATTTTGGATTTTGGTATAGGCCCCGTCTGAAAGCGCATAACTGCAAGGCCTTCAGACGGGCTATAAGGGCTTTACAAATAGAAGCCGGGGTAAAATTTATATGTTTATTATTATGCCGGCCCCGGTTTGTACCAGTAGCGTAAGAACACCGTTTCGGCGGGCCGGCAAAGGTCAAGATACAACTTACGGGTTCTAACCCTTTAAGCTGCATGTGGAGATATAAAAAATAGCCCTGTTCTATTACCCAGTTACATGCCGGCTACATAGCATTGGGCACAAACATCACAATTTGCGGGAAAGCAATCAGAACCAGCATGACAACCACAATTACCAGCAGGAAGGGCATCGAACCGGCTACGATTTCTTCAAAGGAGGCATCGGTGATACCCTTGACAACATATAAATTTAGACCTACCGGCGGGGTAATCATGCCAATACAAATTGTAAGTGTGGAAATAATGCCGATCCAGATCGGTTCGAACCCTAAAGCCAGCAAAGGCGGGTATAAAATGGGCATGGATATTACTATTAAGCCTGTCGGGTCCAGGATACAGCCCCCGGCTACCCAAAAAAGCAGCACAAATGTTAGAATAACCCATTTGCTGGTGCTAATACCCACCAGTATACCGGATATTTCCCTGGGTATACCTAGGGAGCTGGCCATGTAAGAAAAAACCAGCCCAAATATTATTAGAAACAAAAGCATGGCGCTGGTTTTGGCGGTTTCTTTAAGTACATTCAGGAATAATGGCCAAGTTAACCTTTTCATGGCTACAACAATTAGAAAGGCCCCAAAGGCACCCACCCCGGCCGCTTCGGTAGGGGTCACATATCCTAAAAACATGGAACCCAGCACAACAATTATCAACGACAGAAGGGGCCCCATGATCAACAGATCCCGGCCCAAAGAGGACTGTGTTTCTAAGCTTGGTTTCCTATCAACGGTGCTGCCACTGGAAGGATTTCCTGCTGATACACCGCCGGCCACAGGGTTTCCACTTATAGGCCGGCTGCCGGAAGAGATGTTAACTGCGGGCAATTTTTTAGCAGGTAGGGGCCCTGCAACTGACAGTCCCCCCATCGCAGGGTTCAACCTCACTTTAAGATAAATATAGATACAAAAGCTTAGGGAAAGCAGCAGACCGGGCACTATGCCGGCCATAAACAGCTTGCTAATGGAAGTTTCAGTAATCACGCCATAGATAATCAGCGACAAGCTGGGGGGAATCAAAATACCGATCGTTCCGCCAGCTACTGTAGAACCGATACTAAAGCCACGATTATATCCTTTGTTGATCATCTCCGGAACACTGATTTTGCCGATTGTCACCGCTGTAACAGGGCTGGAACCGCATAAAGCGGCAAACACCGAACAGGCAAAAACGTTGCTGATCGCCAGTCCCCCCGGGAACTTTTTAAACCACCTGCTTAAAACGTCAAAAATATCCTTGGACAAACCGCCGCTGCTGATCAATTCAGACATCAAGATAAACAGCGGTGCCACCATCAAGGTTAAACTTGAGGCCTGTGTGTAACATATATTGGCCATCTGTGAGAGTTGGGCAGGTGATAAAAAAACAGATATCCCTATTACGGAAGTTATACCCAGGGCAAAAGCTACCGGCACACCCAAGATGACAAAAAACAGCAGTAAGGCTACTAACACTACCAATTCAAACATCTAGTTCTACCCTCCTAACCCTGTCTTATTCCCTGATTTTTTTATAAATCAAAACAAAGAGTGCCAATATCATAAATAAACAACCTAGGGGGATGGCCGCGTTGACGAAGCCGATCGGCACTTGAACTGCAGTCTGGGTCAACCAACCGCCTGCCAGCGATCTACTTGTCAGAATTAAACCCTTCCAACACAATAAAACAATAACGGCTGCACAGATCACATAGCCGATAATCAGTAAAAAACGGCTCCAGCCCTTTCCCACCTTATCCAATAAGAGCTCTATGCGAATATGGCCTTCTTTTAAAAAGCAGTAGGCTGAACTGAAAAGAATTGCATAGATCATTAAAAAGGCAGATATTGAAATTGTCCATTTTGTGGGGGCATTGAATACGGTCCTGGAAATAGCTTCATAGGTGGAAAGAATGCACATGATAAAAACCAGGAAGCCTGAAAAGATAGCTAAATATTCGCTGCTTGTTTCTATAATTTTACTTAACCGTTGCATTTAATTTTCCCTTTCCAGCCCGTAGTTGCAAATTCCGGCGCTGCAAGCCCTGCCTGCACACCCGGGCTTTTTTATTGCTGCAGCCGACAATATGGCAGCTTATTTTGATTACAGGGGAAGGTTAAAGTACAATACAGTGCAAAGGAGGCCTTTTACCTATGACAAGAGGCTGCCGTAATTATTTTATAGAAGGTATTATGCAACCCTGGTGACTGCAACCCTTGCACAGTTAGTTTTTCTTAGTCGGTTTCCTTGCCTTGACCCTGGCCTCATATAAATAATGCTGCAGCAAAACCCTCCCCTGCTCTAGTTGGTTGAAGACCAAAGGGATCATTTAACCTATCTCATGCTTAATAACTTATCCAAAAGCTCTTCACCCAAAGGTCCGATAACCTCCCTGGTTTGTTCAAACACGGTATCAAATTTTTCCAACATTTCATTTCTCATTTCATCTGTAATCTGGTAATGGGTAGCCCCTTCTGCTTCTGAAATTTCAATAAAGCTAAGCTCTGTTTCTGCCAGGTATTCCGAATGCTTTTGCATCGCTTCTGATGCAGCCTCGCTGATAATTTGCTGTTGTTCGGGAGTTAACGCCTCCCAGGTTTCCTGTTTTAAGAAAACATGTGCACTGATGCCCCCTAAGTTCATCCAGGTAATATGCGGGGCCAATTCGTACAGTTTAAACCCGTCACAAAAGCCCCAGGTGCCGAAAGCACCGTCTACAACATTTCTTTCCAGCGACAGTGCACAGTCCCCGGGGGGGATGGTCATCGGTGCGACACCAAGGGTTTCCAGCGCCCGGCCGGCCCATACACCGTAATCCCGAATCCTTTTCCCTTTAAAGTCACTTATTTTTTGAATAGGCTGCGTAGAGCACACCACCATATCCCCCTGGTCAATTTCGTATAAAAATTTAAGCCCGTGTTTTTCATAAATTTTGTCCAAGTAAGGTTTGACTTCAGCAACATAAGCAAAATAATCAAAATCACCGCCACTGGAATCATAGATACCAGGTATCTCCATTACGTTCAACTCACTGATCCGGGGGGATATCTGAGAAGTGGTTACATAACCGATATCAACAACATCGTCCAGCATTGCCTCGTACATTTCTGCACCTGCCACCAGGGAATCGGCAGGGTATACCTCAACCTCCATCTGCCCTTCACTTTTTTCCTTAACAACATCAGCAAAGTACTGAAAACCCCTGCCGGAAACGCTTTGAGGGGCCCAGTGGTGGGCAAATTTAAAAACTATTTTTCCTTCAGCAGAACCGTTTTCCTGTTTACCATTTTCCTGTCCGCACCCCATGGTTATCATGCTCACGCCAAGCACAAACGTTAGAACTGCCAGCAGTATTTTCTTTTTCAAATTACGTTCCCTCCCCAACAAACTTTTAGAAATTGCAACCCCTGAACATATACAGCAACCAGGGAATTGCCAGTTTTCCCCATCCGGCGGCAACTGTTTCAGAATGTTACAACTACAAAATATCTTCGCAATCTTACCTTTAAAAAAAATAGGGGGAAAGGGAGGCACTGTTTAACCAACCAAACCTGAACGCCTCCCCTTTAATCACAATCACTGCAAAAAGCAAAGACAACGGCCTGCAGGCACGGGCTATAGAAATGCTTTATTTATTCTTTTTAGCTTTTCTTGCCGCTTTTTCAGCTTCAATACATTCCACCGCTTCAAAACGCTGGTCCCTGACCAGACAGGTATTACAGTAGGTACACTTTACCAGCTCGTCTTCCCTGTTTTCCTTTAGTTTCAGCGCCCAATCCGGGTCAGCCAGCAAGGGACGGCAGACACCGATCAGATCGGCTTTTTCCTCTTTAATAATCTTTTCCGCCAGTTCCAGGGAATTGATTTTCCCCGAAGCAATAACCGGCACCCCCAAAGGGGCCACTTCATCCCGGAGACCTTTGGCCAGGTAAATATGGCACCCGTAGGGCAGGTTGGCGGTGGGCATACTTCTGGTTGAACTATAGCCTGTATACCAGTCCCCGTCCTCATCTTTCCCGCCGGCTGAAACACTGAGGTAATCCAACCCCTTTTCTGCCATCATCCGGGAAATTACCTTGGTCTGTTTCAAGGTATTGCCGCCCATTACAAATTCTTCACCGCTAATCCGGGCCCCGATAGCATAGTCACCACCCACTTTATCCCGGCACCGCTCCAAAATATCCAGAACAAGCTTGGCCCTGCCGTTAATATCGCGACCGTATTCATCCTTACGCTTATTCAAAAGGGAAATAAAAGAGGCCAAGGTATAGCTGTGCGCCACATGAATTTCGGCAACATCAAAGCCTACCTTTTTGGCCCTGACCACTGCAGCCTCGTAGTCCTTTTTGACCTGTTCAATTTCGTCCAGGCTCAAATCTTCAACCTGCTGTTTCCACCCTGTCCGTTTAGACTTTTTAGCATAGTGGATCAGCTGCACAGAGATTTTAGCGCCGGCATCATGCACAGCCTGTACAAGTTTCTCCAACCCGGGCATATATTTGTCGTCACAAATTTTAACCAGCCTGGGGCTTCTCCGATCCAGGACACCGGTGGCCTCCAGGGTAACCATGCCGATACCGCCTTCCGCCCGGCGGCGATAGCGATCAATCAGGGCGTCAGTTACAAAACCATCTTCCTCAGCCAGCCAACTGACGACAGGCAGCCAGACCAGCCTGTTTTTTAAACTTAAATTTTTATAATTAACCGGAGAAAATAGCATGGGGGACAACCCCTTTCTGAGATAGTCTTATTTTCATGTATTTTTCCATCTTGCTTCAGCCTTTTATTCTTTTGCGGTGTTTTCCTGCTTTATTTTCTCTTCAATATCCAGTTTAAGTTCCCTTTTTGAAACTTTACCCACATTTGTCAAAGGCAGTTCGGCAACAACTTCCAGCCTTTCCGGCAATTTAAATTTGGCGATCTGCTTGCCCAGCAGAAAAAAGTTTAACTCTTCCAGCGTTAAGTTTTGTTTTTCTTTTAATGTTACATAAGCGCAACACTTCTCGCCCAAAAGCGGATCGGGCATGGCCACCACCGCAGCGTTGTCTACCTTGGGATGGGATAAGATCAGGTTGTCGAGCTCTTCGGCGCTGATATTTTCCCCCCCGCGGTTAATCATATCTTTAATCCGCCCCTCCACAATATAACAGCCGCTTGCTACATCTATACGCATCAAGTCGCCCGATCGGAAGAAACCATCTGCAGTAATAGCAGTGCGGTTATGTTCCGGCGCCTTGTAATAGCCCCGGATCGTATAAGCACCCCGGCAGATCATCTCCCCCACTTCACCGGGAGGCACATCCAAGCCGTTACCATCTACGATCCTGACTTCATCAGCAGGGGAAACCGGGCGCCCAATGGTTTCAAAGATGACCCTTTCTGCATCGGATAGATCGTCGGTTTGCATCAGGACACCTTCGGCCATGCCAAATTGCTGAATCAGGTTGCAGCCCAGCTCCGGCTTCACTCTTTTGGCCACCTCAGGGTTAAGTTTGGAGCCCCCGGAAATAATGCTTACCAGGGATGAAAGGTCACATTCCTTTCTCTGTTCATAATTCAGCAGACCGATAATCAGTGCCGGCACCAGGCCGACGATAGTAACCTTCTCCTTTTCAATTATTGCACACATATCTTTAACAGCTGCTGATTGGGAAAGAATTACTTTTCCACCGTTGATAAATGTACCACCTATTCCCGGACAAGACAGCGTCATGTTATGGGCCAGGGGCGCAATCGCCAAATAAGAGGAATACTTGCTCAACCCGGACTGTAAAGCCGTTGCCTTCATCGTGTAGAGGTAATCGTTATGGGTGCGGGGGATAATTTTGGGTAAACCCGTTGTCCCGCCGGAAAGCAGGAAAACTGCAGCCTCCATCGGATCTGGTCTGTTTTCCTTTAACAGTGCGCCGATCCGCTCCGGGTCTGTTTCAGCTTGCATCAGCCCCTGCAAATTGATAAACCCTTCCGGACACTTTTCCCCGGCTACATAAATATTCTTCAGCGATGGGGTAGCTTCTTTAATCTCCTTTGCAAACTCCAGGTAGTCAAACCTCCTGTATACATCAGGGATGATATACCCCCGCGCTTCACATTGTTCAGCAATGTATGATATTTCGCTGAAGCGGTGCTGGGGTAGACACATTACGGGAACAACACCTATTTTCAACAAAGCATAATAACAACCCACAAATTCAACAATGTTTGGCAGCTGCACGATAACACGGTCACGCGGCTTTAAACCAGAATTTAAAAATCCGGCGGCCAGACGATCCGTTTCGTTTTTGAGCTGTGTATAGCTCAAACGCCTGTCTGCAGCAACCAGGGCCTCTTTATTGGGAAAAACCGCCGCCACTTCATCAAAAGCCTCTCCCAGGGTCAGGCCCGCCCAATAGCCCTTCCTTTTATACTCCTCTGCAAATTCCTTGGGGTAGGGAACAGATAACGCCAACACCATTTCCTCCTTCCTGCTTTTATTTTGCTAAATTATTTCCCTTTAAAATCCGGCTGCCGCTTTTCCAGAAATGAATGCAGCCCTTCCTGGCCGTCCTCGCTGGTAAAGGTCACTATAAAACTGTTAATTTCCAGTTCCAGTGCGGCGGCCAAATCCAACTGCTGCCCCCTGTTTACTACTTTTTTGATCACTGCGGCAGCAACTACCGGCTGGGAGGCCAACTTGGCGGCCATTTTTTCTGCTTCCACCATCAGCTCTGCAGCGGGTACCACCCTGTTGACCAACCCATATTTTTCTGCGGTGGGCGCGTCAACAGTTTCCCCTAGAAGAACGAGTTCTTTGGCCCGGGACAACCCGATTAACCGGGGTAGGCGCTGGGTACCGCCGCCCCCGGGCATAATCCCCAGGCTGATTTCCGGCTGCCCGAACCTGGCATTTTCAGCCGCCAGGCGAAAGTCACAGGCCAGTGCCAATTCACACCCTCCGCCCAGGGCCAGGCCGTTAACAGCAGCAACAGTTGGCATCCTCAGGTTTTCCAGTTGCTCTAAGGTGGAAAGTATTAAACGTAAAAATTCGTACTGTTCAAGGGGGGTATGGGCCGCAATTTCGGTAACATCTGCACCGGCGGCAAAAGCCTTTGTTCCTGACCCCGTCATAACCAAAGCCTTCATTTCCAGGTCAGAATCAAGCGCAGTCAAGGCCTTGCCCAGATCGGCAAAGACTTGTCCGTTCAAGGGATTATAAGGGGGACGGTTTAGGGTCAATACTGCATAATCAGCCCGTTTTTCCAGCACAAGTACCTGTTCAGACATCTGCAAATTATTCCTCCCTCAGGTTCCTAAATTTATTAATAATCAAACCAACCGGACTTATTTTTACGCCCAAAACGCCCGGATTTAATCAGCGCTTTCAGGGTTTGAGGGGGGTTCCAGCGCATATCCTTAAATTCATCCTGCAGATATTCCAGAATAAAATAGGTCACATCCACCCCCATAAAATCCTGCAGTTCGAAGGGGCCCATCGGCCAGTTAAGGCCCAGCTTCATTGCCGTATCAATATCTTCCGGGCTGGCCACCCCTTCTTCTACCAGGCGCACAGCCTCGATCACCTGGGCCATGTTGACCCTGGTCACAATAAAACCGGGGAAATCCTTCTTTACCTCTACCGTGGTCTTGCCCATCTTTTTGGCAACCTCAAAGATGGTTTTTACAGTTTCGTCCGTAGTGTCATAACCGCGAATCACCTCCACCAATTTCATCAGCGCCGGCGGGTTAAAAAAGTGCATACCGGCAACCTGCTGCGGCCTTTTGGTGGCCCCGGCTATGGCTGTAACAGACATGGAGGAAGTGTTCGTAACCAGCAAAGCCTCGGCCTTACAAACCTGATCAAGCTGTGCAAAGGCTTCTTTTTTTAATTCCAGATCCTCACTGATAGCTTCAATTACCAGATCCGCAGCGGCAAAATCAGCCACGGCAGCACTTTTGGTAATGTTGTTCAAAGCCTGCTCTTTAAGCTCTGCCGTTAGCCTGCCCTTTTCTACACTGCGGCTTAAAAAGGCTTCCATGCGGGCAACCGCCTTTTCAACCAGGGAAATTTCCAGATCACATAAAACTACCTGAAATCCGGCTTGGGCAGCAACCTGCGCAATGCCTCCTCCCATGGTTCCGGCCCCTAAAACGCCGATTTTTGAAACAGTCATCTTTTTTTTAAACCTCCTTTTTGGAAAATTTTAAATCTGGCATTAAAAACATATTTGTTTGGTATTTTATTTCTTTATCTTTTAAGAACTTGCAATTGTTATACCAACCTAAAAAAAATACTAACCCCCAAAGATCGACAAGAAGCCCTTTTTATAGACAAACTTTCACAAGTACCGCCAGCTTTTCACCGGCTGCTGAACACAGCATGGAACCGTATGCAGTGCAAATAGCGCAGTGAATGTTTGCTGCAAAGATATTTATCTGTGCAAGATATAGCAAATTTTTAGAGCTTAAAAATATTTTACAAACAACTTTAAAAAGATAATTTTGTGCAAATAAAATAACAGTTGTGTAACATTATGTTACACAACTGTTAGATAACGTACAATATAGTTACAGTGCCAGACTGCATCGCCGGCTAATATAATAACTTGGGGACTGATGAAAAGAAAACATGCCGGCGTGGTTCAACCGCAAGGCCCCATGTTTTTTAACCAGAGTACCGGCGTAACGGCCATCAGGAAATTTTATATTTGTTTAGCTTTCTGTAAAGTGAAGTCCTGGAAATTCCCATCCTTTTAGCCACCTGGGTTCTGTTACCCTGGTTTTCATTTAAAAGCGTTAGAATCAGTTCTTTTTCATATTGTTCCAAGGGCATTAATTCTGAGTTATTTTCTTTTTGCTGCAGGGCCGTAATTTCCCCGGGCAAAACGGCTGGGGAAATATGATCCTTGGTGGCGATGTTCAGGGAACGTTCCAGAATATTTTGCAGCTCCCGGGCGTTGCCCGGCCAGCTGTAGCGGGTAAAAAGTTCCATCACCTCTTTGTCGATGTATTTAATTTTTTTATTAAGGCGAAGGTTGAGCTTGTTTAAAAAATGGTTGGCCAGGATTACAATATCCTCCGGCCTATCCCGTAAGGGAGGAATGTTGATGGTTAATACATTGAGCCTGTAATACAGATCCTGGCGGAAGTTTGCTCTGACAATTTCTTCTTCCAAATTTTTATTGGTTGCGGCAATGATTCTCACATCTACCGGAATTAATTTTTTGCCCCCGATGCGGGTGATCAGTTTATCCTGCAATACCCTTAACAGGATAGCCTGAAATTCAAGCGGCAGTTCGCCAATTTCATCCAAAAACAGGGTGCCGCCGTCTGCCAATTCAAATTTACCGGGGTTTCCGCCCTTTTTAGCGCCGGTAAAGGCACCTTCAGCATAACCAAACAGTTCACTTTCCACCAAATTGCGCGGCAGGGCAGCACAATTTATTGCCAAAAAAGGACCGGTTTTCCGATCGCCGGCGTTGTGAATCGCCTGGGCAAAAATTTCTTTACCAGTGCCGCTTTCGCCAACCAGTAAAACGTTGGAAATACTTTGTGCGGCAACATGGGCCAAGTTAACAGCCGCTAAAAATTTACTGCTTTTACCGATCAGGTTGGCAAAAGTGTATGTAGCCCGGGGGCCTACATAGCTGTTGACCAGTTTTTTCATCTTGCTTGAACCCCTTAATATTAACACCAAACCAACAATTTTCTGGTCAGAAGAATAGATCAGCCTGTGGCTGATTATATAGTCCTCTTCTTCTAAAAAAAGTATTTCGTCATCGATCAACTGCTGAAAACATTTTTCAATTTTGCGTGTAACCGGGTGAATATCCCCTAAAATTGTAGCAATGGGCTGGGAAATTACTTTTCTGTCTGCCGGAATTTTCAGCAATATTTTGGCATTGCTGTTGATATGGCCCACTGTCCGGTCCCTGTTTAAGACAAGGATGCCTTCGTCAATAGATTCGATAATTGCCGTTTTAAAATTATCGGCGATGGTGGCTTCGTTTAAAGATTTTTGGATACGCATATTGTTTTCAATAGCATTGGCGCTGGCCACAACCATGCCCAAGGTATGCAGGTGTACCTTGGTATAGTCCCCGGCCATATTCAAGACACCGATAAATTTTTTGTTTTCATCAAAAATCGGTGCAGAGGAACAGGTCCACTGGTGGGCTGACTTACAAAAATGTTCTGCCGCAAAGACCTGGATCGGTTTTTGTGTAGTCAGACACAAAGATGTGGAATTGGTGCCATTTGATTCCTCCGTCCAGATATCACCCTTTTTGACATGTGACTTGACCACAATTTCCTCGTCCCCTAAAACCTCTAAGATAATTCCGTTACTGCTGGCCAGGGAAATTAAAAAACAGGAGCCCTGTACAAAATTATAAAGATTTTTAATAATCGGCACAGCAGTGGCCAGGAGGTCTGCATTGGCAGCAAGTTCAGCCCTGAAAAGATCCGGCTCCAGTTTTTTAGTTTTTTCACTAGAGGGGTTTACCCCCTTCAGCCTGCTGCGCTGCCAGGACTGGGCAATAATTGACCGCACACCGGGATCAATGATCCCCTTAGACATAAAAAGTTCCCAGGCCTTTTCCAGGTTTTCCTTTTTAAATTGTGTGGAAGTGGAAAGATCAGGCATCTTTATCCCCCTTGCATTGATAATATTTTACCATATCCGGCCCGCTTCCTCAATCTGAAAGCCTCCCCATATAACTATATTGCAACATATTTGAACAGCAGTGTCACATATACGTTACACTATTGGTATAACCGGCGGACAGAACTGTCCCCCAGGCGGCCTGCAAAAATTACTAAAAGGCATAATAGGTTAGCTTTGCTTCTTTTTTTTAGGGATTACGCCAATTTTTATCCTGACCAGTTGTTAACAATTTCAGGTTGGCACTAGAATTGCATTAATTTTGTAATGAGCATAGTTCCAGAAAAACATGGTTCACCCAAAAACAAGGTAAACAGTATCAGCTGGGCAAAGCGCAAAAACAATGTTGGCGGTAAAAAAACAGCAGTGGTTATTTTGAAAACCAATATTAATTTTTATAAGGAGGTATTTTGTTTATGTCTGCCATTAAACAAGAAAAGTATAATACGGGTTGTTACCTTTGTTATCACAGTTGCGGTGCAGAAGTAACAGTTGAAGATGGAAAGGTGGTTGGTATCCAGGGTATTAAGGGACACCCGCTCAATAAGGGTGAACTTTGCCCTAAAGGCAAGGTGTTGACGGACCATTTATACCATCCCGATCGGCTGCAGTACCCCCTGAAAAAGGTTAACGGGAAATTTGTAAGAATCAGCTGGGAGCAGGCCCTTACTGAAATAGCAGCCAAGTTGAACCAGCTGAAAGAAGAACACGGGCCCGAGGCCAACGCCTTTTTCTGCGGTTCCATCGGTGTGGAAAGTTTGGAAATGGTTACGCTCACACACCGCTTCCGGGCGGCCATGGAATCCTCACAATTTTTTTCCGTGGAAAGTATCTGCTACCGCATGCGGATCCGCAGCCGGCAGATCACCTTTGGCAAATATCCGGTCGAAGAAATGAATTCACCGCTTTATATCCTCTGGGGACATAACCCGGATGCTTCTGATTTTCCCCTGTCCCTGGCCCTGGAGAAAAACCTGAAAAAAGGTTCCAAAGTGGTCGTTATCGATCCCCGGCGGATCCCCATTGCCGATCAGGCAGAAATGTATATGGCCATCCGTCCGGGTACCGATGGGGCCTTGGCCCTGGCCCTGATCAATGTCATTATCAATGAAAACCTTTACGATGCTGAATTTGTCAAAAAGTGGACGTTGGGATTTGATAAACTGGTGCCCCACGTACAACAATATACCCCGGAATGGGCGGAAAAAATCACCTATGTGCCGGCAGATGATATCCGCAAACTGGCACGCCTGTTTGCAACCACAAAAGGTGCGGGGATTTTCCAGGGCACCTGTACCCAGGATCACTCTGCCAATGGAACGCAGACAGACCGGGCCATCGCCATCCTGCAGTCCATCACCGGGAATATCAACGTCCCCGGGGGGTGGGTGGTCAGTCCCCGGCTGAAATTAGCCAACCTTACTTTGCCCTCTGAAGGCAAACCCTTGGGCGCTGACGAATACCCCCTCTTTTATGAAATCTGGGGCAGAACCAGCTCCTACGGTGTGCAAAACATGTTTCATGAGCAGGTGCCAGACGCTATCAAGTCGTTAATTGTTGTCGGCGGCAACCCCCTGATTACCATGCCCGACTCCAACGCTTTGAAAGAAGCATACAGAAAACTTGAACTGCTGGTAGTCTATGAAATGTTCATGACAGAAACGGCCCAGGAGGCACATTACGTCCTGCCGGCTGCCAGCCAGTTGGAATATGCCTCCCTGGCCTACAACTATAACGTATGCCATTGTCTCCCCTATATGATGCTGCGGGAAAAGGCTATCGAACCGCTGTATGAAGGCAAATCCACGCTTTACTTTTTCCGTGAACTGGCCAAGGCCTGCGGCATCGGCGACAAATTTCCCTGGAAAACAGAAGAAGAACTGGTAGCCGACGAAATCGGCCCCAGCGGCATCGACTTGGAAACCCTCAAGCAACAGAAGGACGGCGTTTATTATACTGACAAAATCTACCACGTCGATGATAAAACCTTCTACACACCCAGCGGGCTGATTGAAATCTACAGCGAAGCCGTCAAGGAAGCCGGTCATGATCCCCTGCCGACTTACCTGGAACCCACCAAGAGCCCCCAAGGGCCCCTTTGGGGAAAATTGGGCAAACAGTATCCTTTGGTGCTGGCGACGGGCATCAGAAGGCTGCATTCCACCAACAGCCAGCTGCGTAACGTTGAAGCCCTGCGACGCGAGGAACCACACCCCCTGGCTGAATTGGGGCCCAATACTGCGGCACAGTATGGTGTAGAACATGACGACGATGTAATTGTGGAAACAGACCGGGGCTGGGTTAAAATGAAAGCACATGTGGACGAAAGGGTCATGGAGGGTGTCGTTCTTGTTCCCCACGGCTGGTCGGGAGATGCCAACTGCAACCGCCTGACGGATGCCGCGTGCCGTGAACCGATTATGGGCTACCCCCAGTTTAAGGGTATCCTTTGTAATATTAGAAAAGCTGATGGAACAGCATAAAAACAAAATCCTGCAGTAAAGCCCTTTTTACCCGGCAGTCAACCCCATTAAAAATCGTCTGCAGCCCCCCGCTATGGTGGTTTGCAGACGATTTTGCCGTCTGAAGATTGCCCGGGATGGGGGCCGCCGGTCATATGCACCGGCATGGTTGCGGCAAGATATCATGGTGGCCTGCAGCTAGTAGCTATCATACCTTACACGCCTGCCGCCCGGCATTACTAATTTTTAATTAAAAAAGTACGCCTCAGCGGCGTACTTTTTGTAAACCCTCAACTTTTACCTTTCCTTACTCGTCCAATAATTCGATGGCCTCCTCGGGGCACTCGTCAACACAAGAACCGCAATCGGTACACTCCTCAGGATCAACCACAGCTACGTCATCTACAAGCGTAATAGCTTCGGTAGGACATACATCTACGCAGCTGCCGCAACCAGAGCACTTTTCCGGATCAACTTTGGCTGGCATATTTTCCCCTCCCGGTAAATGATATTAATTTAGTATAAAAACTCAAATCAATTTATATTAAAGCATATTTATTGAAAACCGTCAATTATTATTTGCCTGTTAAATTGGCTAAAATACACAAACTGGTGCCCCTAACCCGGTGAACCCGGCCTTACCCCAACCTGCAGCCCCTTTACAAAGAAGGAAACAACAGTTGACTCCCAACAGAAGAGGAAAAAACATCCCTGCTTTTCCCCCGGGGGTTTTTTTGATAAACTGATTACGGGGTGTATCGCTTTGCAAAAAGCATTTTTAATATTTTTTAACTGGATAAAAAAACACAGCCATGGTTTTTTACCGCCGCTCACCGCCCTGCTGGCAGCGCTGGCCTTTAGGCCATGGCAAAAAGGCTGCCTGGGCTGGATCTGTTTATTGCCCCTTCTTTTTTATATTGCCAAAGAATCTCCGTCCCGGAAAAAATGTTTCTGTGGTGGGTTCCTGGCCGGTTTTCTTTTTTTCCTGAATGTTCACGGCTACCTGGCCCTATCCGTAAACTTTTTTTTCCCGCATTATTTTGGTTTCATAGCGGTTGCAGCCGCGGCCTTTTATTCTGCTTTATTTTGGGGATTTTTTTCTGTGGCAGCCTCCTGCATCCTGCAGGATAAGCATATCGTTTTGCCGGCCCTATCCTTACCTGCGGCCTGGGTATTGGGTGAATACCTGCGTTCACTTGGTTTTTTAGGCCATACCGGCGGCTTTTTAGGCTATTCCCAGCAAAGCATCCCCTTGCTGCAGAGCGTTTCCCTGTACGGCTATTGGGGCCTTTCTTTTTTAATGGTTTTAGCCCAGGCCCTTTGCTTTTTACTTTGGCGCTGCAGCCGGGAAAAAACAACCCCTATCCCTTACAAAGAAATAATTAGCGCCGTTTTTATTTTTCTGGCTCTTTTGGGAGCCGGCTTGTACCTGCCTTCCCTTTTTCCTGTAAAGGAAAACGGCAGCATCCTGCGCTTGGCCTTAGTGCAAGGCAACATCCCCCAGGAAGATCTTCTTAACCCCTCCCGGGCCCCCCAAAACTTTCAAAAATATCTGGACTTAAGCCGCCGGGCACATACCCTTTATGCACCCCTGAACCTGATTGTCTGGCCCGAAACAGTTTTTAGCACCAACGTAGCCCAAAAACGCCCCGCTGCCGCCAGGGAAATGGCCGCCCTTGCGGCAGAAACAAAAGCGGACCTGCTTTTAGGCGCCATCTGTAAAGAGCAACAACAAACGTTCAATTCCATTCTCCTGCAAAGAAAAGGGGAAAACCTTAAAAGTGAAGGCCGCTACGACAAAATCAGACTGGTCCCCTTCGCAGAATATTTCCCCAAGCCTGAACTGTTAAACAGGTTCTTCAACCTGAACATCGCCCTGGGAACCTATACGCCTGGAACTGCAGTCCAAAATTTTAGATACAAGGATTTCTCTTGGGGCGGCATCATCTGTTTTGAGTCCTACTTTCCCAACCCCGCCCGCAACATGGTACAGCAGGGGGCCGGCCATCTTTTTGTACTCTCCAATGACGCCTGGTTTCAAGGCAGCAGCGGCCTTGAACAGCATGCACGTGCCGCGGCCTTCCGTGCATTGGAAACGGGGGTAGGCGTTACCCAGGTTGCCAATACAGGCCATACCGTTTCTTTCGATCCTCTGGGCCGGGAAGTATTGCGCCTGCCGGCTGCAAAGGAAGGGACAGCCCTGCTGGAAACAAAAATGCCCCGTCGCCAGACCCTTTATCTGCAATGGGGCAACTATTTTCTTTATCCCTGTGTAATGATCCTTTTTTACGCCGGCCGTTCGTTAAGCAGCGGTATTATTTCAAGAAACAATCCCTTTGATAAGCACTAGCGGTGTACCTGCATCAGCCGAACCGCTGACCAAGTCGGCAAGGCTGGCCAGGACATCCCCCATGCGCCGGGGCGTTGTCCCCCCCAGCTCCATGCTGTCAGGCTCTCTTTCCAAAGCTGCTTCTTCAACCAGCAGCGCCTCGATCTCCTCTTTTGATTTCCCTTCCTGGTGGTAAAGATCGATCAGATATTTATACTTAAAACCCTGCCGCAGGCTGTCTACCCCGGAGGTCGCTCCAAAGGCTGAAAGTGGATCTGCCAGTTCGTAGATACCGCTGCAGGGATCCTTATAGGCACCGTCTCCATTAACGATAACTTCTATATCTTTGCCCAATTCTGCAGAAACCAGCCCCTGCAAATCGTTGACAAATTTTTCTGCCTCCCGGGGGGCAAGTTTAATCATGTCCCCAGCCGACATATTGCTGCCCAGCAGCCCCCATTCCGACCAGGCCCTGTAGTGTCGATCACTGAATAGATCCTGTAAGGTAAAGACCCTTGCTGCACCGGCAGTCAGCTTTTGCCTGGTTGTCTCCCGCGAATGAATATCAGCGGCCAAAACAGCGTCGGGCCGGTATTCAAAAATCTTTAATGGATCATTGCATAAAAAGATAGTAGGCTGCGCCCCCGTATTGGCGATGGTTTCATAATATAGTTTCAAATAATCGACCCCGGTGATAGGATGAGCATAGCCTTTTTCAAGATCTTGCAGTGTAATTAAATCCTTTTTTTGGGATACCAGTTCGGTTGCCGTCTCCGGTGGAATAAACTGGTTTCCCACCTCATCACAGGGGTAAGAGAGCTGTAAGATAACCTCTCCCTGTGGCACAGCCGCAGCAATCCCTTCCAAAACCAGGTTGAAACGGTTCCGGCTGGCAATGGGAAAAACAATTCCTATTTTCCCGTTTGGCGAAAGAGACATTTTTTTCTTGACTTCGTCGGCTACCTCTGCCGTTGTCACAAAATTATTCTGGGCACGGGCCAACACTGATTCTGTGATACAAAGCACATCCCGGGATGCAAGCAGACCATCTCTTTCCAATGACTGCAGGGATTCGAGAATCAATGCAGGCAAATCACAACCGGGCAAAATAATACCCATTTTTATTCCCAGCGCACAGGGACCAACGTATGCCGGTAAACTCAATTTTTTACCTCCCCCTTTAGATGCCTTGCTTGTTGAATAAAAAGTAGCTGCTTACAGATCCGGCTGCGCCGGGTCTGAAAACAAACAGGCCCTAAACTGTTAAACCATATTAAACGGTATAATCCCATTTTACAGCCTTTATTACCCACAGACAGTATAGCCACAGTAATCACAATAGCTGCAAAGTGCATCGGGGATCATGTAGCCAATTTTGCAGGCACTGCAGATGCGTATATTTTTCGGCCCCCCGGCAGGATTCAGGCGGTAAGAAATTTTCCTTTGGGCAGCCTTGGCTAATTCCTGCCCGATAAAATCCGTACATGAAAGAACGGTCGTCTCCGGATGCATAATACAGGAGGGACATTTTTCCTCACGCAGTTTTTCAATAATTTCATCCAGATCCACACCGGCGCGAATGGAAATGGAGATGATTTTGGCCAGGGCATTTGATAAGGGAGGGCAGCCTTCCTCGCCTACAGAGGTAAAAACCTCACAGACCTGTTCTGTTCCATCTTCCATCACTTCCTTGTTTACGGTAACATAGAGCTTCCCGCAAAAACCGATGCGTTTGCGGGTAGTCTGGCCGTAGGTGGTCTCAGGCCGCCCCCGCGGCACCGCACCCCTAACCTCCTTGTATTTCTTTGGTGCAGCGATGGAGGTAATCACCTGCTGTTCCCGGGAACCGTCACGGTAGTAGGTTATACCCTTGACGCCCAAACGCCAAGCCTCCATAAAGGCCTCCCGGCACTCTTCCAAGGTGGCATCCTCCGGGGCGTTGATCGTTTTGGAAACAGCGTTATCCACCCATTTTTGCAAAGAGGCCTGCATCCGGATATGTTCCAGGGGTGCAATATCATGTGCGCAAAGAAACAGACGGCGCAGATCCTCAGGGACTGCCTCCAGTTCGCTAATCCCCTCCGGCCCTTGGGCACCGATTGCCTCTTGAAGGGCCGCGGGCAGTGCTTCCCCAAAACGTTCCTGCCACATCTCTTCAAAAACAGGATCCACCTGCACAAGCCGCCCCTCCAAAACATTGCGGGCAAAACCCACCCCAAAAAGTGGTTCCGCGCTGGGAGAGGCGTTTGCAAAAATGGAAAGAGAACCGGTCGGTGCAATTGTTGTTGTTGTGGCATTGCGCTGCGGCAGCTGCAAATGTTCCCACACAGAACCCGCATAATTGGGAAAAGTACCCTTTTCAAAGGCCAACTGCCGGGAAGCCACCTTGGATTGCACCGCAATTTCCTGCATCACTTTTGCGGCTGCCTTAAAACCCTCTTCAGAGTTGTACGGAATCCCCTGCCGGATCAGATATTGAGCCAGACCCATAATGCCCAGCCCTATCTTGCGGTTTCCCTGCATGACTTTTTCTATCCGGGGCAAGGGGGCCCTATTACGATCTATGACACAATCCAGAAAAATAGATGCAATCCGGGTCACCAAATGAATTTTTTCCCAATCCGGAACAAACCGGCCGCCCGCCTTTTTAAGCAGCCGCGCCAGGTTAATGCTCCCCAGGTTGCAGCTTTCATAAGGCAAAAGCGGCTGTTCACCGCAGGGATTTGTAGCTTCTATTTTGCCCAAGTGCGGCGTGGGGTTTTCATCATTGAGGGCCTCTGCAAATAAAAGGCCCGGTTCCCCGTTAAGGTACGCATTCTCGGTCAAGCGGTTAAAAACCTGCCTGGCAGAAAGCCTCTTTCCAATCGGCTTCCCGTTGCGGGAATCGATCAAATCATATTCCTCGTCTTTTTCCACAGCCTGCATAAAACTGTTGTCCACGCGCACAGAAAGGTTAAAATTACTCAGCTCTTCACCCTGGCGTTTGCTGTCAATAAATTCCATAATATCGGGGTGATCATAGTTCAACGTCGCCAGGCTGGCACCACGCCGGCGCCCGCCCTGCCGTATTTCACAGCTGACCTTGTTATAAATAGAAAGAAAGGAAAGCGGGCCGGAGGCCTGCCCCCCGGTACTGCTGACAGTGGCCCCTTTATGACGAAGCTTGCCAAAAAAATAACCGATGCCTCCGCCGCTTTTCTGGATCAACGCTGCCTGTTGCAGCGTTTCAAAAATGCTTTCCATGGAATCCTCCACGGGCAAAACAAAACAGGCCTGCAGTTGCTGCACCGGCGTCCCGGCGTTCATCAAAGTGGGGCTGTTAGGGTAAAAAAGCCCGGCCGCCATTATTTTTTGAAAAATAAAAGCCAGCCTTTCATCTACCCCGCCATCTTCCCCGGTAGCCAAATCCCGCGCCACCCGTGCCAGCATACCCGGCCAATCCTCACAAACCTCCCCTTTTTCGTTACGGCGGAAATAGCGGTTGGCCGCTACCTTTAAAGCGTTTTCTGTGGGCTCTGCTGTTTCCAGTTTTTCTGCAAATTGCACCATTTCCTGCAGGGATATTTCTGTCACAGGCTGTTCTTTCACCAGCCGGGCCAATTCAGCATATTTTTCCGGTACAAACATAACTTTCCTGCCCCCGTTTTCACCTGGGAAACCTCTTTTAATTCATCAGATTCCCCTTAAGACCCCCGGCGGGTAATCATTTTGAGCAAATAGCCCTTAAACAGCCTTTTTGCAGGCTGGCAATTCCGCCAGTGGACAGCTAAAATTAAAAATTTCCTAAATAAATTGCATAAACTTCGCCTGCAGGCAAATAATATTTGTAACATAAAAAAGGAGGAAAATCAAGATGACAAGCAAGCAGTATCCTGTAGCAAACCTGACTGAAAGAGAACTCAAAAAATTACAGGAGGCTGAAGAGGCCCTCAGCAACCTTGCCGAACGTTCCGAAGAACAGGAAATAGTGCTCGTTGCCTACAGACACGAAGAGGACTAATGGTGTGACGCCTAAAAAGGCAGCATGTTTACCTGGTATATTATCTAGTTGCCTATTCGGTTCTGACTTTTCCCGGGGAGGTCTCCTTTAAAATCAAGCGGGCGTCGCTGATTAAATATAAAGAACCGGCAATCAGCACTAGATCCGGCGTTTTGGCCAATGATAAAGCCAGTTGTACAGCCTCGGGTATTTTTTTCCGGACATATATCTGTCCGGAAAATGTTTCTTTGGCAATATTCTTCAACAATGAGGAATCCGCTGCACGCGGGCTGTTGGGTTCTGTCAGAATCAAAACCGCAGCCAGGGGTAGAATTTCAGCCAATATTTCTTCCCTTGCTTTATCGTCCAAAAGGCCCAGGACCAGGATCAGGCGGCGGTAAGTAAAGTTTATTTGCAGCGCCGCCCGCAGGCCGCGAAAGGCTTCCATATTATGGGCACCGTCAACAACCACCAACGGTTCCCGCTGCATGATTTCCAACCGGCCGGGCCAACGGGTTTGGGCCAGGCCCCGGTAAAAAGCCTCTTTGGGGATCACATAGCCTTTTGTCGTTAACAGCTCCAGGGACGCTAGCGCCAGCGCAGCATTATCAACCTGGTAATCACCGAGCAGGCCGATCCGCAAATCCGGCAGTTCCTGCTGCAGGCCGTGGTAATGAAAGGTTTGGCCGTCAAGGTTACTGCCGGTTTTTTCAACACCGAATTCCTCGCCCAGCCGGTAAAGGGGAACCTTTTTTTGGTGACAGACCCCGGCAATTACTTCCAAGGCCGCTCCCCTAGCCTGGGTGGCCACCACCCCGCCTTTTTTAATAATGCCAGCTTTTTCCCGGGCCACAGCTTCCACCGTATCCCCCAGTACCTGGGTATGCTCCAGGCTGATCGTGCTCAGTGCCGTTACCAGGGGGCAAACAGTATTGGTGGCATCCAGCCGCCCTCCCAGACCCACTTCCAAAACAACAAGATCCGGCCTTTCCTGGGCAAAATAGGTCAACGCCAGCGCAGTTACAACCTCAAATTCAGTCGGCTGCCCGCAGTCCGGATCGGCAGCGATCTTTTCTACCAGGGGCTTCACCTTTTTCACCAGTTCCACAAGCTTTTCCGGGGTAATATCCTGGCCGTTGATAGCCATGCGGTTGGTAAACCTTTCCAGGTAGGGCGAGGTATACAGCCCCACCCTGTAACCGGCAGCTTCCAAAACTGAGGCTGCAAAAGCAGCAGTGGAGCCTTTGCCGTTAGTACCGCCGATATGCAAAAATTTTAACTTTTTATGGGGATCTCC
>JBMNNQ010000039.1:0-11855 GCA_050942615.1 Dethiobacteria bacterium
ATGTATTAAATACTTTTAAAAAGGAGCGGTTTAGATGCATTTTTGGCAGGCTTTTATCAGTACTTTTTCCCTGATCTTTTTAGCCGAACTGGGAGACAAAACGCAGCTGGCTGTTTTGCTTTTAGCAGCCCAGGGACGCCCTCTTTGGGGGGTGTTTTTAGGATCTGCCTGTGCCCTCCTGCTCAGTTCCTTGTTGGCAGTGCTGTTGGGAGGGACACTAACCCGCTACCTGCCGCCTTTTTATTTACAAAAGGGCGCCGGCGTGGCCTTCGTGATCATCGGCCTGCTGCTCTTCTTTGGAAAACCCTAGGCGTTGATACCCAGGATGCCCCCCAGCGTACCGAAGGAAAAACCAAGAAAAAACCTGGTGAGCAGGCCCAACCCCAGTTGAAGCTCCACCCGGAAAACAATGCTCAAAATTAAAAGGAGCAGGACATAGCAAAGGCCCATCAAGCCACCCCGCAGCCAACCTTTTTCTTCGGTCCGCTTGCCTACATAGACCGCCCCCCATAAAATACTAAGCAGGGTCCCGGCAAAAAGCAGGTACGGCACGATAACTTCGGAAAGGGGGGAAAAATAGATCAGCAGGGCATTGACTGCTAAAAACAGCAAGGAAAACCCCAAAGAAACTATGATCCCCCGCAAAATTAAAGATGGTGTGGAGAAAGAAGCCAGTGCACCACCCTGTGCCGAAGAACGCCCTTTGGTTTGCATATTGACAACCACCTCCGATGCGGATTGGGGATTGCTGCCCAAAATACAGCAACCCCTTTTACTGCTTATATATGTTTGATCCGCAGTTAATATACGCCTTTGGTGGTCCCCCTTTACCAGTCCTTTGCAGGGATTATTCCTCCTCCCCCAAAATTCGTTCAATGCCCCCGCGGGCCAGCTTGATGTTGATATTATCGGCAATACGCAACACCACCACGTCATCCCTGACTTCCCGCAGCATCCCGTAGATACCGCCGATCGAGACAACCCGATCGCCTTTTTTAAGATTGGAGAGCATTTCTTTTCTTTTCTTTTGCTGTGCCTGTTGCGGCCTGATTAACAAAAAGTAAAAGATTACAAAAAGCAAAATGAGGGGCAGAAAACTGGCGATCGCCCCAAAGTGTTCCGACATCTGCTTTCCACTCCTTTCATTATTTATTTTCAGAATTTATGGGGACCGGCTGAAAACCGGCCTGGAACTCTTCATAAAACTGTGCCAACCTTTTTTCCAGGATAGCCTGCCGGATTTTTGCCATCAGGTTGTGCAAAAAATAAAGGTTATGGTAAGTCGTCAGGCGTAAACCCAGTATTTCGTTGGCCTTCAGCAGGTGCCTGATATAGGCTCTGCTGTAATGACGGCAGGCATAGCACCCGCAGCCCGGTTCAAGGGGGCGCAGATCCTCTGCAAAGCGGGCATTGCGCAGGGTTAGGTACCCCCCGCTGACCATCACCCTGCCGTTGCGGGCAATGCGCGTCGGCAAAACACAATCAAATAGATCGACGCCGCGCAGCACACCTTCCAACAGGGCATCGGCCGAACCGACCCCCATCAGGTAGCGGGGCTTATTTTCAGGCAGCAGGGGCAGCGTCCGATCAAGGATCTGGTACATTTCTTCCTTGGGTTCACCTACACTTAAACCGCCTATGGCATAGCCCGGGAAATCCATGGCGGTCAGTTCCCGGGAACATCTTTCCCTTAAATGGGCAAAGGTGCCGCCCTGCACAATGGCAAATAAGGCCTGTTTACCGGTATTTTGATGATGTTTTTGACACCGCGCCGCCCAGCGGATCGTTCTTTCCATGGCCTCCCGTGTTTCTGCTGCAGATGCCGGATAGCCGACCACGTGATCTAAGGGCATGATGATATCTGCACCCAAGTCATTTTGGACGGCAACAGCCTTTTCCGGGGTAAAAAAATGGGTCGAACCGTCGAGATGGGAGCGAAAGGTTACCCCTTCTTCAGCAACCTTGCGCCGGGCACGCAGGCTGAAAACCTGAAATCCGCCGCTGTCTGTCAGGATCGGGCGGGACCAGTGCATAAAGCGGTGCAGGCCGCCTGCCTGCCTGATCAGGGCAGTCCCCGGCCGGAGATAAAGGTGGTAGGCGTTGCTGAGCAAAATCTGCACCCCTATTTCCCCCAGCTCTTCCGGAGCCATCGCTTTTACAGTAGCCTGCGTGCCTACAGGCATAAAGGACGGTGTTTCTATCACCCCCCTTGCTGTTTGCAGTTCGCCGGCACGGGCCCTGTTGTCCTTGCCGGTAATTTTAAAGGTGATGGCCATAGTATTCTCCTTTGCTTAGATGATGAGCATGGCGTCCCCAAAGCTGTAAAAGCGGTAGCTTTGTTCTACCGCTGCCCGGTAAGCCCTGAGGGTATTTTCCCGGCCGGCAAAGGCGCAGACCAGCATTAATAAGGTTGAGCGCGGCAGGTGAAAATTGGTCAATAGCACATCGACAGTTTTAAAATTATAGCCAGGGTAGATAAACAGGGCTGTTTCCCCACAGCCTGCCTGCACCCGGCCTTCTGCATCGCTGCATGTTTCCAGCACCCGGCAGCTGGTCGTCCCCACCGCGACAATTTTTTTCCCGTTTTCCCTGGTACGGTTTATTTTCTGTGCGGTAGCCGGGGAAAGTTCATAGTGTTCGCTGTGCATCAGGTGTTGCTGTATGTATTTTTCCTTGACTGGGCGGAAAGTTCCCAAACCGATATGCAGGGTTAAAAAAGCCCATGCGATTCCTTTGGCTTGCAGTTTTTCAAATACAGCCGGGGTAAAGTGAAAGCCTGCGGTCGGTGCGGCCGCCGAGCCTTCCTGTGCGGCGTAAACTGTCTGGTAGCGTGTCGCGTCGTCTAATTTCCTTTTAATATAGGGGGGCAGTGGAACTTGCCCGATGCGGGGCAGCAATTCGTCCAGCGTTTCCGCGGCGTGAAAAAGCACGATTCTTCCCCCGGCAGCCGTCCGAGCCAGAATCTCTGCTTCCAGCAGCCCGTCCCCAAAGGTAAGAGTTTCCCCCGGCAAGGCCTTTTTGCCCGGCGAACACAGCACTTCCCAGGTTTCCCCCCCTAAGCGGCGGAGCAAAAGCAGTTCTACCTTGCCCCCGCTTTTTTTCCTGTAGCCCTGCAAGCGGGCCGGATAAACCTTGGTATTATTTAAAATTAGCAGATCCCCTGCCGCCAAAAAGTCGGGCAGCTGTGCGAAGGCGCTGTTTTCAATGTTTCCGTCCCGGCGGTTTAAAACCAGAAGCCGGGAACTGTCCCGCGGCGTCAGCGGTTCCTGGGCGATCAGTTCTGCCGGCAGGTTGTAGGAAAATTCCTCTGTTTTTAATTTGTGACTGCTTTTAAATTCAACTTTCCCCATAGAAAGGCCCCAATCTACCGTTTAGCCGGCACCGCCGGCTGTTGCCCTAACGAATCGCCAGCTCTGCGCCCGGGTAATAAAAGGAGAGTATCTCCCCAAAGTTTTGCCCGGCCCGGGAGCGGTTATAGGCGCCGTACTGGCTCAGGCCCACACCGTGGCCGCGCCCCTGCCCCTGAAAAACCAGGCCGGCCGCGGGGATATAGCCCTGCACCCGGTCTCCAGAGGCAAAAAACCGGTCCCCGGAAAGCATGCTTTTAATATTATGCCCAGCCAACACCCATTTTTCCCTTAATTCCGGTATATTTTCTATTTTTTGCCGGTTGTCCTCTGCAGAAACGACCCAGAGCTGTGCTTGCGGCGCGCTGCACACTGTAAAAAGCTGGCTTTCCAGGCCCAGCATGGTGCGGGCCTTTTCTTTCGTGATGGAAACAGCTCTGCCGCCCCTGCCATACACAATGATTTCATTCACCCGGCCGCTGGCAAAGGAGGAGACTATTTCTACATGCTGCACCTCACCGGTATAACTGCCCCGGGAAGCGAGCTGTTCGCCTAAAGAATGCGGCGTCAGATCAACCGTCCAGCGGGGACAGCTGACGAAAGCAGGCAACCCCAAGGGGTTGGCCGGATCATCATAGGGATCGGGAACACTGGCCAGGTAAGGCCGCTCTTCGGGCCATACATTCTGGGCAAGCTCGGTATGGCCGCCGTTGCTGGCATGATAAAAAGGTTCGACTAACTGCCCCCTGAAGGTCAGTATCCTGCCTGCGGTTTCTGCCAGGGCCCGGTCGGTATAGGCTGCTTCAGCAGCGCGGCCCTTATAAACCTGACAATGCTGTTGATCGCAAAGGTGGTACAGACTGTGGCGGCGTGCCTGCCGGTTGTAAAGCGCATAGGTCCGGGCGGCCACGGCCTGTGCTTTGAGGGCTTCAAAACCGCCGCTGCCCCCCCAGGCGGCCGGCATCTCCCCGGGCAGCACCCCGCGCAGGTAGGATTCAAGGTCTAGAATATTTACAGCCGTCAAAGCACCGCCTGCGGGGATTACTTCCAGCGCGCCGCGGTATTCACAGCCGTACAGGGCATTATGCAACCGGAAGAACTGCTTTTCCGGGGGTGTTGCCGATGTTTCAGCGGGCAAAAAAAGCAAGGGCCCCGGCAAAGATGTGCAAAAGCAATCCCGGGGGGCGGACATTTCGCTCCCGTTCTCCACACACGTCGTGAGCGAAAGCCCGGCTACCAAGCAAGGTGAATACGGTGCAGACATTTCGACCCTGTCACCCGCACACGTCAGGCTGTAGCGCCCGGCGGGCAGGGGCAAAGGTTCGTCTGCGCCCGGTCTTACCAAATTGTAACCATCTTCCAATGAAAACTCAAGGTTGCTGCCCGCCAGGCTAATCCCCACCCTTATATTGTCGGGGATTTCTACCGCTGCAAAGACCTCCGCCCCCGCCGGACCGGGTAGGGAAAACATAACAGCCAAAAGAAAAAAAACCGGCAAAAGGAAAGGGGTTTTCCAGCCCAGCCCTGACTTTAAACTTTTATAACCGTCCACCTTGACTTTCATAACACCAACACCCCCGTTTCAGGTTAAAACAGCGCTTCCAGCAAAACTTCAAAACTTTATCTTTTCCAGAAATTAAAAATCAGCGTCAAAATGATACTGAGCAGCAACATCGTGGTAATGGGGATATAGATGGTCAGGTTTTCCCTTTTGATTAGAATATCGCCGGGCAAACGCCCCAGGCCCACCCGTCCCAGAAAAAGAAAAACAAGACCTGTGACAAAAATAATGCCGCCCAAAATCAGCAGGGCCTTACCCAGGCCTTCAGGGGTAAACAAAGCGGTTCACCTCTTTTTTTTTCTGGCCAATTTTCTGGATGCCGGGTGGTAACGTTCTTTTTCACTGTAGATACAACCGCAGTAACCCTGCCTGTACAGGTTTTTTTCCCGGGCTTGGTCCATGCTTTCCCGAAAGCCCGGCCGCAGATCGGCATAAACAAACTGCAAACCATGCTTTTGGGCGATCTCGGCCCCCATTTCCCGCAGCAGTTCATGCTTTTGATAAGGGCTGATCAGCAAGGTAGTTGATATATTTTTCAGGCCTTTTGCCCGGGCCTGCCGCGCTGTTTCCTCCAGGCGGATCCGGTAACAGCGTGGGCAGCGTTTTTCTGCAGTATGGGCTACCGGCGCCACCTGCTGCAGGTAGTCTTCCAGCAGGTAGCGATCGTCGATAAATACCTCCCGCCCTGCCTGCGCAGCCCAGGAACGCAGCGTTTCCATCCTTTTGGAAAATTCCTTGTAAGGGTGGATGTTGGGGTTGAAAAAATAGCCGTAAACATTATAACCTTTTTCTTGAAATGCCTGCCAGCTAAAGAGGCTGCAGGGGGCACAACAGGTATGCAATAGTAAGTCCATTTTCTGGCCCTTCCCTGTTATATTATTTTATTAATTATTCTGCTCATATTTCATATAAGCCAATCTTCAGGTGGGTGTAGGCTTTTTCGGTAACGACTCGCCCACGGGGAGTGCGCTGTAAGAAACCGATTTTCATCAGGTAAGGTTCAAAGATCTCCTCAATCGTGCCCGCCTCTTCATGTATGGCGGCGGCAATTGTTTCCAGCCCGACAGGCCCCCCGTTGAAGTTGTGGATAATCGCTTCCAAAAAAAGATAGTCCATGCGATCCAGGCCGATCCTGTCAACATCCAGGACGTGCAGGGCTTCCGCAGCGACTGCCGCGGTGATATCCCCTGTAGCCCTGACCTGGGAATAGTCACGGACCCTTTTAAGCAGCCTGTTGGCAATACGGGGCGTCCCCCGGGCGGCCGCGGCCACCACTGCTGCCCCCCGGGGGGAGATATCCACGCCCAGCAGGCAGGCCGAACGGGCCAAAATTTCACAAAGGGCTGCGGCTGTATAAAATTCCACCCGCTCAATAATCCCAAAGCGATCCCGCAGGGGCGGCGAAAGCAGGCCGGCCCTGGTGGTGGCCCCAATAAGGGTAAAAGGGGAAAGATCCAACCTCAGGGAACGCGCGCTCGGCCCCTTACCAATAATAATATCCAAGGCGTTGTCTTCCATGGCCGGGTAAAGTATTTCCTCCACACTGCGCGGCAGCCGGTGAATTTCATCGATAAACAGAACATCGCCCGGGGAAAGGTTGGTTAAAATCGCGGCCAAATCGCCGGCCCTTTCGATGGCCGGCCCGGAAGTGATCCTGATATTTACCTCCATTTCCCTGGAAATAATTAGGGCCAGGGTGGTCTTCCCCAGCCCGGGTGGTCCATAGAGGAGTACGTGATCCAACGGTTCGCCTCTTTCCCGGGCTGCCGTAATATAAATCGTTAACTTTTCTTTCAGGTTTTCCTGGCCGATAAATTCTTGCAGCCGGGAGGGACGCAGGTTGTTTTCATAAGAAAAATCTTCGTTTTTTAAATGGGAAGAAACAATCCTCTCTTCCACCCCGCAAAACCTCCTGTTAATGTTTGGCTAAAAAAAGCAGGACCTTTTTAAAAAGCTGGTCTACGTTCAAAGGTTCTTCAATTTGCATATTTTTTTTAGCCCTGTTGATCTCCGGCAATGAATAGCCCAGGGCGAGCAGGGCCTGCTGCACGTCCGGCCATTGATCGGCGGTCATCCCTGCAGCGCCGGCCCCCGACTCGGACTGCCATCCTGCTATCTTTTCCTTTAGTTCATAGACAAGACGCCGGGCTATTTTGGGGCCGATACCGGGAATAGTAGTGAGCGTGGGTTTATCGGCCTGGGCGATCGCGGCGGCGGCTTCTGCCAGGGAAAGATGCCCCAATACCGCCAAGGCTATGCGGGGGCCAATCCCGGAAACACCAAGCAGCATTTTGAAGAACTTTCTTTCATCGCTGCTGCGAAAACCATAGAGGGCCGCCTGATCATCACGCAACTGTAAAAAGGTATGGATCTTTACCGGACTGCCCGGTGGAGGCAGTTCAAAGTAAAAAGAGGCCGGGATATGTAGGTAAAAACCAAGGCCCCCGACCTCCACGATAAGATGCTGTGGTGAACATTCCCGGAGCGTTCCCTGCAAATAATTAAGCACTGTTTCCCCCCATGTTGAGGCTGCCTGCTTTCCTGCCTCTGTTTATTTTCATGGTTTTTGGCCGGAAGGGTTGGACGTCAGCCGCTGCCACCGGTAAGATTGAAGGTGGCACAAGGCGATGGCCAGCGCATCGGCAGCATCATCCGGCTTGGGTATTTCCCCAAGCCGCAGGAGCTGGGTGACCATCTGCTGCACTTGTTTTTTCCCGGCACGCCCGTAACCAGCAACGGCTTGTTTAACCTGCAAAGGGGTATATTCAAAAACAGGCGTGTTTTCCTGAGCCGCTGCCGTAAAAATTGCCCCTCTAGCCTCCCCAACCTGTAAAGCTGTGCGGACATTTTTACAAAAAAAAAGTTTTTCCACCGCCAGCTCATCGGGGGAGAACTTAGCAATTAACAGCCTGACGTTGCTGAAAATAAGATCAAGCCGTTGGCAACGTTCCATGTCTGCAGAGGTGCTGATATGGCCAAAGTCAATCTCCCGGAAAGAACCTTGCGCTTCTTCCACCAGGCCGTAGCCCACGGTAGCCAGCCCGGGATCAATACCCAATACCTTCATGCCCATTTCCCCATTGGTAAAATTTCCAAAAATAGTGCCTTGTTGAAGACAAGTTCTACATGGCACCACTTTTTACCTGCTTTTTAATCCTTAAAAAACAGCCCCCCTGCAGAAAAAAGGTTGTTTAAAGCGTTTGCATAATTTCCTCGGGGATATCAAAATTGGCATAGACGTTTTGCACTTCATCATGTTCTTCCAGGGCTTCGAGCAGATCCAGCAACTGGGCCGCGGCAGCTGCCTCTTCAATGCGCACCGTGCTGGTCGGCACCATCGTCACTTCTGCCACAGCCGGTTCCAGATCTTCCCCTAAAAAAGCTTCCTTGACACTTTCAAAGTTTTCCGGTGACGTCAGGACTACATAACTGTCGTCTTCCTCTTTGAAATCTTCTGCCCCTGCCTCCAAGGCCAAGAGCAACAGATCGTCTTCGGAGGGCAGATCTTCTTTTTTATCAAGGCAGAGGTAACCTTTGCGATTAAACATCCAGGCCACACAGCCGGATTCCCCCATATTTCCATCACGCCGGGAAAAAATGTGCCGGATCTCCCCCGCCGTCCTGTTGCGGTTGTCGGTCATAATTTCCAATAAAACCGCCACCCCGCCGGGACCGTACCCCTCGTAATATAACTGTTCCAGGGCCAGGGTATCCCCTTCCCCGGTGCCCCTTTGGATCGCACGGTTGATATTGTCATTGGGCATGTTTGCATCCTTGGCCTTTTGGACAGCCAAGCGCAAACGAAAGTTGACCTCCAGGTCTGGACCGCCTTCTTTCGCCGCCACAATAATTTCCCGGGCAAACTTGGTAAATATTTTACCTTTCTGGGCATCCACCTTCGCCTTGCGGCGTTTAATGTTTTCCCACTTAGAATGACCCGCCATCATCATCACCCCACTATACAATAGTAGACTCTATCCCCGACTGGGCGCGCCTGCAGTTAAATTGCACCGCCCTGTATATAACCGCAAACCGCTTATTCTTCTGTCATAAGGATCAATTAATAATTGCTGCGCGATAGGCTGCACCTTTTCCTGAAAACAAGTTTACCCAGTTATTTCCACTAGGAACAGAATTCTATTAAGTTATAGAATTTTTGGGCTTTCTGGAAATTTTCCTTGGTATTAACATTGTGAAAGGAAAGCAGCTGGGGATCAAAACGTTTTACAGCCCCTTCGCCGATCGCCTTAACCTTTAAATGGGGATAGATCCCCTGTAAATGCAGTTCATCATTCTCCAAGCGTTGCGTAACAAATTCTAAAATGGATTGCTTATAAAAAGCGTAGAGCGGCTGGTAATGCCCCTCCAGATGGGGGGCAACGATATCAAAATCTGTTGTAAAACGGGACATATAACGGATTAAAGGCAGGGATAAAAAAGGCATATCGCAACCGGCAATAAAACAGGAGGGGCTGGTTGTCAGGGCCAGGCCGGCATGGACACCCCGTAAGGCACATTTTTCACTCTTTTTAAAAAGATCTCCGGTAAATTTTTTGGCAGGAAGATAGTTAAGATCCTGCCAACGATCGGCAACAATGATTACTTCCGAAAAAAGGTGATCCAGTTTCCGGAAGACAATATCAATCAGCCTTTCCTTCCCCAGTCTTAAAAATGCCTTGTCCCTGCCCATCCTTTTACTTTCCCCTCCAGCCAACAAAACCGCTGAAAAGGGAAGTTTGGAAATTCCCACAGCAAAAAGCCCTCCATTTAATTTAATTCCGTTTGCACGTCATCCTTCAGCCGCTTGGCCCGTTTGCGTTCGCTGATGCGAACCAGCACAAAGCCTACTTCGTAAAGAATAGCCAAAGGGATAATCATTAAAATCTGTGAAAAAACATCCGGTGGGGTAATAATTGCTGAGATGATAGCATTAACCAAAAGCGCATATTTGCGGTTTGAGCCTAAAAACTGGGAAGAAAGAAGCGACATGCTTCCCAAAAACCAAAAAATAAGGGGCACCTGAAAAACCAGACCGAAAGCAACCAAAAAAGATACAACAAACGAGATATAACGGCTAATCGTAAACAAGGGCAATAGTTCTGCTGAGGAGAAACCTAAAAAGAAACGCAAGGCAAAAGGAAAAACAGCAAAATAACCGAAGGCAACACCTGCAAAAAACAAAAATACCATCATAAACAGCAGGGCAAGCAGGGTTATTCTTTCAACAGAACGTAAGGCCGGTGAAATGAAGGCCAAAATCTGATAAATAGTGAAGGGTAATGAAATAAACACAGCAGCAATAACAGCCAGGCGTATTTGGGAGGTAAAGGCTTCTGCCGGCATAGTATAGATAAGTTCCAGGCCTTCGGCCTGCCTGGTCAAAATAAATAGAATTTTATCGACAAAACAAAAACAGGCAACGGAAAGAATCAGGATAGCAATTGCAATAATAATAAGCCTGTTTCTTAATTCGTCCAAATGTTCAAGAAAAGACATATTCACGTCACTTTTTTGGGTGACCATGCCTTGCCCCCTTATTCCGAACTACTGTAAGACTTATAAAGCCAGCCCCATACACCTTCCCATACACCTGCACCGGATAGTCCCTGTTTAGTAAAGGATTATAGTTAAACAGCCACGGTTTGACTTAAAGATTGCACCCGCAGCAAATGCTTTTTACCCGGACCTATGCTATTGCCTAAGTCTTATGCTTCTGCTTCTTTTGTTTCGTCTTCGTTGGCTTGCCCTTTTCCACTGGCAGCATCTTTATAGTTGCGAATCGCCTGCCCCAAAGATCTGCTCAACCCGGGGAGTTTGCCGGGACCGACTACAATCAGGACAATGGCAAGAATAAGCGCAACTTCCATCCAGCCAATTTTTCCAAACAGCATATAAATCCTCCCTTAGTCCCCTTAATCAAAGTGTTTAGGCCTGTTCGACTTCGCTCCCCACTTTTCCTTCTACCGCCGGTTTGGTCTCGACAGGCTTGCTCTCTAAAACATTGCCTGTTTCTTTCACCTCTTCAGTCGCCTCTAAACTGACACTTTTTTGCATTTCAGTGGTGGCCTTTTTGAACTCCCTCAGGCCCTGGCCGATCGAACGTCCTATTTCCGGCAGCTTTCTGGGCCCGAAGATAATCAAAGCCAAGGCCAGTATTAAAATTAATTCCTGAATGCCGATTCTGCCCAATTCATTTAACACCCCTTTTTTTATTATTGCTGGTAAAACCGTTCACTTTATTATCTCTTTTTATGCATCTTAAGTCAACCTTAAGACCGGCATTTATTTTTTAACATTACAGGCAGTGTCTGATACAGACAGCATTTAATCAACATTGCCCTGGCAAATAAAAATAGCTCTTTGCAAATTGTATTTCTGCAAAAGAGCTATTTATAATTTTCCGGCAAGGTCCTACTCTCCCAGGGACTCGCGTCCCAAGTACCATCGGCGCTGGAGGACTTAACTTCCGTGTTCGGGATGGGAACGGGTGTATCCCCTCCGCTTTTCTCACCGTAAACTGATTATACTGATTACAGCGTAAATGCTTCATTAATTAGTAGTTAATAAATGTTGTTCTCTGAAAACTGTACAGCGGATGATTTAAGGTTAAGCCTCTCGATCTATTAGTACCGGTCGGCTGAAGACGTTGCCATCCTTACACCTCCGGCCTATCAACCAGGTCATCTTCCTGGGATCTTACATCCTTTTGGATAGGGAGGCCTAATCTTGAAGAAGGCTTCGCGCTTAGATGCTTTCAGCGCTTATCCTTTCCGGACTTAGCTACTCAGCAATGCCCATGGCAGGACAACTGATACACCATAGGTCCGTCCACCCCGGTCCTCTCGTACTAGGGGCAGCTCTCCTCAAGCCTCCTACGCCCGCGACAGATAGGGACCGAACTGTCTCACGACGTTCTGAACCCAGCTCACGTACCGCTTTAATGGGCG
>JBMNNQ010000040.1:0-11753 GCA_050942615.1 Dethiobacteria bacterium
TACCCCGGAAACGGCACAAACGACTACAATCGCACTATCAGCAACCCGCAGTGCGCCCTGTACTTCACCTACAAAGTCAAAAAAACCGGGGGTATCCAAGAGGTTTATTTTGACCCCTTTCCACTCCAGGGGAGCCAGGGCCGTACCGATCGTTACCTGCCGTTTGATCTCATCGGGGTCAAAATCTGTGGTTGTATTTCCGGCTTCTATGTTGCCCAGGCGGTTTACAGTCCCTGTTGTGTAAAGCATTGCCTCCACCAGGGAGGTCTTACCCGCACCTCCATGGGAGATTAACGCAACATTACGAATTTTATCCATGCTGAAGTTTTGCATATTTTCCTGGTTCGTTTCCACATGTGAATGAACCAGGCTACACCCCCTTCCTTATACTTTTAATACCTTTACAAAAATAATATTCACTTTTTTATAAAAAAGGAAATCAACTCTTATCTTTTCCGGCCGTCTTTTTTTTCATAGCTGCGGGCCTGGATTTTCCCTTTCACAAAGTTGATCAATCCCCCCCGGGCGATCAGTTCCTGCATAAAAGGCGGAAACGCCGCAGCGCTGAATTTGCGCCCGGCGGCCAAATCTGTAATTTCCCCTGTTTGCAGGTCCACCTCGACGGTAGCGCCCGCTGCCAAAGAGGCCGCCGCAGCCGGGGACTCTAAAATTGGCAGGCCAATGTTAAGGGCATTGCGGTAAAAGATACGGGCAAAACTGCCGGCGATCACACAGGCGATACCTGCTTCCTTAATGGCCAGCGGCGCGTGTTCCCGTGAACTGCCGCAGCCAAAATTTTTACCGGCGACGATGATATCACCCGGTGACATTTTTTTCATAAAATCCGGATCGGCGTCTTCCATACAGTGTTTGGCCAGTGCGCGGGGATCAGGGCTGTTCATATAACGGGCCGGCAAAATAGCATCCGTGTCAATATTATCACCAAAAATCCAGATTTTCCCCTGGAAGGTGCGCATTTCAGTTCACCTCCTGTACAGCCGCAGGGTGTATAATTTCCCCGGCAACAGCCGCAGCGGCAGCCACAGCCGGCCCTGCCAAATAGACCCGGCTTTCGCGGTGGCCCATGCGCCCGGTAAAATTACGGTTGGTAGTGGCCACAGCCACTTCCCCGGCAGCCAAAATCCCCATGTGCCCGCCCAGGCAGGGGCCGCAGGTCGGCGTACTGACAGCCGCCTGGGCTTGAATGAAGATTTCCAAAAGCCCTTCCTGCAGGGCCTGCAGGTAGATGACTTGTGTGGCCGGAATCACGATCAGCCGCACCCGCGGGTGGACCCGCCGGCCTTTTAAGATGGCGGCAGCCTGGCGCAAGTCATCTATTCTCCCGTTCGTACAAGAACCGATCACGACTTGGTCGACGGCCGTCCCGGCGACAGCAGAAACCGGCCGGGTGTTGGCCGGGCTGGATGGCAGAGCTACCTGGGGTTCCAAGGCGCTCACATCCCAGTTAAATTCCTGGGCAACGGGTGCACCGGCATCGCCATAAAGCGCCGTATAGGGCCTTTGCGCCCGGCCTTCAAGATAGGCAAAGGTAATTTCATCGGGGGCAATCAACCCCGCCTTGGCCCCGGCCTCAATGGCCATGTTGGCAATGGTCAGGCGGGCATCCATCCCTAATTTTTCGATAACCGGGCCGCAAAATTCCAGAGCGGCATAGCGGGCGCCGTCGACCCCTAACTGCCCGATCGTGTATAAAATCAGGTCCTTGCCGCCCAACCAGCGCGGCAGCTGACCATGAAAAATAATCCTGATGGTCGGGGGGACGCGAAACCAGAGTTCTCCGGTGGCCATCACTGCAGCCAGGTCGGTACTGCCCACGCCGGTGGCAAAAGCCCCTAAGGCACCGTAGGTACAGGTATGCGAATCGGCCCCCACGATCAGTTCACCCGGCAGGGTCAGGCCTAGTTCCGGCAGCAGGGCATGTTCGATGCCCATGCGTCCGACTTCATAATAATGCACAATTTCCTGCTGCCGGGCAAAGCGCCGCAATATTTCAGCCAGTGCAGCCGACTGTATATCCTTGTTGGGAACAAAGTGATCGGGAATCAGCGCTAAACGAGCGCGATCAAAAACCTTTTCCACACCTATTTTTTCAAATTCACGGATGGCTACCGGCGCGGTAAGATCGTTGCCCAGCGCCATATCTATTTGGGCATTAATCAACTCTCCCGGAGAAACTTCTTTTTTCCCCGCGGCCCTGGCTAATATTTTTTCAGCCAGCGTCTGTTCCATGCTGCTTCCCCCTTTACAACTTCACCAACCGGAAAGCTGTACCTTCCGGCTGGCCCCAGCTTTTTTTTTAACAATATTTTCTAAGCCGCAGACTACATCAGACCGGATGCCAAGGCCCTTAAGGGGTGGCAACCCATTTCTATGTGGAAATAATAGTTAAAATACTATGCCATGAAGACCGTTGAACCCCCAAACAGGCCCATAAATTAGTTCCCGCGGGGAAGCCTGATGTCCCTGTGGTTGAAACCGTTTTACTACCCATTTTGGGCTACAGTATCCATTTTACTATAAAAAATTCTCCTTGTATAGATTGCAGCCCTGCTTAGCCCCGCAGTTCCCGGGTAACTTTGCTGCCGCGCAACAGGCAGATTTTACCGGTGGAGGCGATCTCCTTGATGCCGAATTCCTGCATCATCAGCAAAAAGGCCTGCAGTTTCTGTTCTTCCCCCGTAACTTCTATAATCATGGAATCGGGGGAAATGTCGATAATTTTAGCGCGGAAGGTAGCGGCCATCTGTTGAATTTCGCTGCGCCGGCCCGGTTCGGCTTTTACTTTTACTAGAATCAGCTCCCGGCCGACGGAAAGTTCGTCGGTCAGGTCGCTGACTTTAATCACGTTTACCAACTTGTTGAGCTGTTTGACAATCTGTTCCACAGTCAAAGGATCGGCATCCACGGTTACGGTCATGCGTGAAATACCCGGTTCCATGGTGCGGCCCACAGCTATATTTTGTATATTGTAGCCCCGGCGGCTGAAAAGCCCGGAAACCCTGGTCAACACACCGGCCCGATCTTCGACTAAAATAGCTAATATTCTTTTCATTCTTCCCGCCCCCCAATCATTTCCACTAAGGAGGTGTTGGGCACAACCATCGGTAAAACATTTTCTGCAGGGTCTACATGAAAATCGATCACTACCGGCCCTGGAATCTGCAGGGCGGTTTTAATCGCCGGGGCCACTTCTTCGACAGAGGTAGCCCGCAGGCCCCGCGCCCCGTACGCTTCTGCCAGGCGGATAAAATCGGGGCTGCCTTCCAGGCTGGTCTGGGAATAACGGCTTTCGTAGAAAAATTCCTGCCACTGGCGCACCATCCCTAAATAATGATTATTGATAATCATCACCTTCACTGGCAGGTTATAGTGAACTGCCGTAGCCAGTTCCTGGGAATTCATCTGGAAACTGCCGTCCCCGGCGATACAGAACACTGTTTTATCAGGGAAGGCCACCTGGGCCCCGATTGCCGCCGGAAAGCCAAAACCCATTGTCCCCAAACCGCCGGAAGAAATAAAGGTACGCGGTTCACGCGCCCGGTAATAATGGGCTGCCCACATCTGGTGCTGTCCCACATCCGTGGTGACGATCGCTTCCCCCCCGGTGAGGCGGTAAAGTTCTTCAATAACAAATTGCGGCTTGAGGCAGTGGTCATCCTTTTGCCGGTAAAACAAGGGGTAGTCTTTTTTCCAGCGCAACACCCGGTCACACCATTCCTGGGTATCCCCGGGCTGCAGGCGTTTGAGTATCTCCTGCAAAACAAGTTTTACATCGCCGACAATCGGGATATCTGCCAATACGTTTTTGCCGATCTCCGCTGGATCGATATCAATGTGGATAATCCGGGCCCCGGAAGCAAAGGTGTCTATTTTCCCCGTCACCCGATCATCAAAACGGGCCCCGATGGCGATAAGCAGGTCGGCATGATGAACTGCATTATTGGCGGCATAGGTACCGTGCATACCCAGCATACCCAAAAAAAGATCATAATCGGTGGGCACGCCCCCTAAGCCTGTCAATGTTGTAGTCACAGGAATAGCCCCTTTTTGGGAAAGCGCCAGCAGTTCTGCGTGTGCACCGGAGCTGATGACTCCGCCGCCGGCATAAAGCACAGGCTGATAGGCCTTTTTAATGGCGGCAGCAGCGCGCATAATCTGCCCGGAATGGCCTTCATAGGTGGGCTTATAAGAGGAGATGTCCACTTCCTGCGGATAATCAAATTCCCCTTCTTCCACCTGCAGATCCTTGGGCAGGTCCAACAAAACCGGCCCTTTCCGCCCGGTGCCGGCCAGATGAAAGGCCTCTTTCAGAATACGGGGAAATTCGTGGATATCCTTGACCAGGTAATTATGCTTGGTAATGGGCAGGGTAATCCCCGTAATATCGGCCTCCTGAAAGGCATCGGTGCCGATAAACGGCGTGGCCACCTGGCCGGTGATGGCTACCAAGGGAATGGAATCCATATAGGCTGTAGCCAGGCCGGTAACCAGGTTGGTGGCCCCCGGGCCCGAAGTGGCAATAACCACGCCCGTTTTCCCGGTGGCGCGGGCATAACCGTCGGCAGCATGGATTGCACCTTGTTCGTGGCGGGTTAGAATATGTTTTACCCCTTTCTTAAAAAGCTCGTCATAAAGGGTTAAAACGGCACCTCCCGGAAAACCGAAAACAACCTCCACGTTTTCAGCTTCCAGACAGGCTAAAACCATCTGTGCACCCGATAATTTCATTATATTTTACCCCCCCCGGACGGCAGTTTCAGGACAGCCCCCTGCTGTGCAGACCCTACCAGGGCCGCATAGCGCTGCAGGTAACCTTTTTGGATTTTCGGGGCAGGCAACTGCAGGTCTTTATCACGTTTGGACCATTCTTCCGGGGCGAGGAGCAGTTCCAGCCGTTTCCCCGGGATATCTATTTCAATTTTATCACCTTCCTGCACAAGAGCGATGGGGCCCCTGTCAGCTGCTTCCGGGGCAATATGTCCGATGGAAGCGCCCCTGGTGGCGCCAGAAAAACGGCCGTCGGTAATCAGGGCCACCTCTTTATCCAGCCCCATACCGGCTACAGCTGCTGTCGGGGCCAGCATTTCCCGCATGCCCGGGCCCCCCTTGGGGCCTTCAAAACGAATGACCACGACGTCCCCGGCCACAATTTTACCCTCTAAAATAGCTTCCACTGCTGCTTCTTCATCATCAAAAACCCGCGCCCTTAAGGTCCGCTGCTGCATTTCCGGGGCGACAGCGCCTTGTTTGACAACTGCACCCTCCGGTGCCAGATTGCCAAAAAGGACCGCCAGGCCCCCCTCGGCATGATAGGGTTCCTTGACCGGGCGGATCGTTTTGCCGTCCGGTTCCGGCGCCGGTTCACAGTTGGCGCCGAGTGTAGCGGTTGTTACGGTCAGCTGCGCCGCATCTACAAAACCTTTTTTACTTAATTCCTTGATTACAGCCTGGATACCGCCGGCCCGGTCCAGATCTTCAATGTGATGGCTGCCGCCGGGACTCAGGGAACAAAGTTGGGGCGTTTTCCGGCTGATCTTGTTAATTTCCTCCAATTCCCAGCTGATGCCCAATTCATAGGCGATGGCCGGTAAGTGCAAAACCGTATTTGTCGAACAACCTAAAGCCATGTCCACCGCCAAAGCGTTACGGAATGCTGCGGCAGTCATAATCTGGGCCGGCCGCAGATCCTTTTCCCACAGCTCCATTACCTTCAGGCCTGCCTCTTTGGCCAGGCGCAAACGCCGGGCCATGACGGCCGGTATAGTACCGTTGCCGGGCAGGGCCATCCCCAAAGCCTCGGTAATACAGTTCATGGAATTAGCTGTAAACATCCCTGCACAAGAACCGCATCCCGGGCAGGCCTCCAGCGCAAGCGCTTCCAGATCTTCGGCAGAAAGGTGCCCGGCTTTGACCGCGCCCACGGCTTCAAAAACGCTGCTTAGATCCACGGCCCGGCCTTGGAATTCACCGGCCAGCATGGGGCCACCGCTGATCAGGATGGCCGGCAGGTTCAGGCGCGCCGCAGCCATCAACATCCCCGGGATTATTTTATCGCAATTGGGGATTAAAACGAGGGCATCAAAGCCGTGGGCTTCCACCATCGCTTCCACGCTGTCGGCGATCAGTTCCCGGCTGGCCAGGGAATATTTCATGCCCACGTGCCCCATGGCAATACCGTCACAGACACCGATCGTGGAAAATTCAATGGGTACGCCGCCAGCAGCATAAACCCCTGCTTTAACCGCCTGGGCAATTTTATCCAGATGCACATGGCCCGGCACTATTTCATTGGCGGAGTTGACTACACCGATCAAAGGTTTATCCAATTCAGAAGGATGATAGCCCATCGCATAGAAAAGAGAGCGATGCGGGGCTTTCTCCAATCCTTTTTTTACTTTTTCACTGCGCATTGTCTTTTTCCTCTCCTTTATTTTCTATTAAGGATAGACTGGGGTACCGTTCTGCCGGGCATACCGGCCAAACCTGTCCATCAATTTTATTGTTACCGGGCCCGGTGTGCCTTTGCCGATCATCCGGCTGTCCACAGAAATAACCGGGATCAGTTCAGCGGCGGTCCCCGTTAAAAAACATTCCCGGGCAATATAAAGATCATGGCGGGTGAAGGGTGCCTCACAGACAGTCAAGCCCTCCTCCCGGGCCAGTTCCAGCACTGTATTGCGGGTAATCCCCTCCAGGATACCTAAATAGGACGGAGGGGTCAATAGTTCACCTTTTTTATTGACAATAAAGATGTTTGAACCGGAACCTTCGACCACAAAACCCTGGTCATTTAGAACAACAGCCTCCATGGAGCCGGTTTGACTGGCCTCGATCTTTACCAAAATATTATTCAGATAATTAAGGGATTTGATGCGGGGTTCCTGGGTGTTGGCCGAACGCTGCCGCGTCGTCACCGTCATAATTTTCAGGCCTTCTTCATATAGTTCCTGCGGAAAAAGGGAGATCTTGTCGGCAATAATCACCACTGTAGCCAGGGAACACTTTTGGGGATCAAGCCCCAAATCCCCGGGACCGCGGGAAACCACGGTGCGAATATAAGCGTCCTGCAGGTTGTTCCGACGCACTGTTTCCAGAGTGGCCGCCGCCAGCTCCTCCTCCGTCAGGGGAATTTGCAGTAAAATATGGTGGGCAGATTCAAAAAGCCGCGCCACATGTTCTTCTAATTTAAATATACGCCCGTTATAAGCCCTGGTACCTTCAAAAACACCGTCACCATAAAGGAAACCGTGATCAAATACAGATATTTTAGCCTCCTCACGGGATAAAAACTGACCATCAAGATAAATTTGCATGATTTCATTTAGTCTGGCTGCCGGCTAACCGGCCGGCCAGACTTGCACCTCCCCTCTTTTTTTTCAAATTGCACAGGATAATGACAAAAAGCTCCTTTATCCCCTGGCAAGGGACGAAGGAGCTTGCTCCGCGGTACCACCCTTGTTGCCTTTTTTACAAAAAAAAGACCACTTTAAAATGCTAGTTGGTTAACGGCCCAACACCGTCCCCCCTTACACAGCGCTTTCTACTGCCTTCGGGAAGGCACTCCAGGGTGACCGGGAAAACAACTTCCCCGCCGGCTTGCACCAGGGTGCCGGCTCTCTGCAGAAGAAGGTTGTTTCCTTATATCCCCATCATTGTTTTCCGGAAAATAATTGTTTTTTATTATATATGCAGACCATTTTTTTGTCAACCGCCGTGCCCGTCAGGGTCCAAACCCGCCGGTAACCGAAAGGACGCAGCGTACCTTCCGGTCAGGCCCTGCCGTGCTCGCCGGGTTTAGCAGGGGTAGATATAATAGATCCGGGTCTCCCTGTACTCCAGGTAAAGAAGTTCTTCATCAATAGTCTGCAGTTTATCCAGCCGCAGGGCAGCATTTTTGTCTTGATAGGGGCTGGCAGCCGAACCCCCCGCCGACCCGGCAGCCGGTTTGAACTGGCCCCTTTTTTCAAAAAATGCTGTGGCTACCGGCGGAAAAAGAATATAGGAAAGCAGATCTTCTTCACTTTGCAGCCTGTTTTTCATTTCCTCCCTCGTTTTTTCCATCTGCGGTTCCAGCAAGTCAGCCGGCCGCCCCTGAAAGGGTTCTTCCCCGGGTAGTACTTTTTTAAGCAGATCCGGGTCCATTTCCCCGGGGGGTTTGCCGTAAAGCCCTTTTAGGTAATTTTTAACCTCCTTGAGGACAACTTTGTACCGTTCCCCGGTAAGCACATTCATGACCGCCTGGGTACCGACGATCTGGCTGGATGGTGTCACCAGCGGCGGATAACCTAATTCCGCCCTGACCCGCGGCACCTCCTGCAACACTTCATCCAGTAGGTGCAATGAATTTTGGGCGGCCAGCTGGGATGTCAAGTTGGAGATCATCCCGCCGGGGATCTGGTAACTGAGTACCGCCGTATCCACGCCCGACACCAGTTCTGCGGGCAGATCATAGTTGGACCGCACGTTTTTAAAATAAGCCCCGATCCGGGCAATGCGTTCCAAATCGAGCCCCGTATCATAAGGCGTGCCCCGCAGGGCCGCTACCAGGCTGTCGGTTGCCGGCTGCGAAGGACCCAGGGAAAGGGTGGAAATAGCTGTATCCACTACGTCGCAACCGGCTTCAATGCCTTTCAGGTAAGACATGCAGGCCATGCCGCTGGTAAAATGGCAGTGCAGCTGGACGGGAATATTTAATTTTTGTTTGAATTTGGTTACTAAATCAAAGGCATCATAGGGGGCCAGCAGGCCGGCCATATCTTTGATGCAGATCGAATCAGCGCCTCTTTTTTCCAACTCCACTGCTAAATCCACAAAGTGATCATTGTTGTGCAAGGGGCTGATCGTATAGCTGATCGTAGCCTGTACATGGGCCCCTGCTTTTTTGGTGGCCCGGATGGCCGTTTCCATATTGCGGATATCGTTCAGGGCGTCAAAGATCCGGATAATGTCAATGCCGTTTTTTACGGCACACTGCACAAAGGCTTCCACCACATCATCGGCATAATGGCGGTAACCGACCAAGTTTTGGCCGCGCAGCAGCATTTGCAGCTTTGACTGAGGCAGATGTTTACGCAACAGGCGCAGCCTTTCCCAGGGATCTTCGTCTAAAAAACGCAGGCAGGAATCAAAGGTGGCGCCCCCCCAGATTTCCAGGGAATGATAGCCTACCTGGTCTATTTCTTGGGCAATGGGCAACATATCTGCAGTGCGCATCCGGGTCGCCAACAGCGATTGGTGGGCATCCCGCAGTGTCGTGTCTGTAATACCAATTTTTGTTTTCACTTCCAAACCCCTCCCTCCTTCTACATTCACTTTCCAACTTTATATTCTATGATGATCCGGTTTTAAAATTCAGCGTCCGGCATATTCAGCTGCGCAACTGCCGGCCAGTTCCGCAGTAAAAATAGTCTCACTCAGGGCCATGCCGGGCAACAGCGCTTCCCCGTGAAGCCCGCCCACTATTTCGCCGGCAGCATAAAGACCGGGCACCGCTTCCCCTCCCTGCTTCACTTCCCCCCGGGGGGTTATGGACAGGCCACCCAGGGTATAGACCACCCCGGCTTTCAATACTGCTGTATGGTAGGGGGGCCCGGGCAGGCGCCGGCCTATAAAAAAATTGCCGGCCGGCAGGAAGCTTTGTTCCCATTCCTGGTAGGTGGCATGTTCCCGAAAACTGTCTCCGTAAGCGGCTGCACGTTCACCGGGAGCTAAAATATAGGCCCCTGTTGCAGGGGAATAGAGAACAAGGTTGACTATTTCCGGCAAAGAAGCTGCAGCGCCGCTTAAGGCCTGGTCTTTTTCATTAAAATAGATAGCTTCTGGCCAGGGATCCGGGGGTAAAAAAATATTTTGTCCTTCTGGGGGCGATGACAGCAAAAGCCTTGTTTCCATAAAATCCATCTGAACCAGATCCAGGCCCAAATCCTTGGCCAGGCGGAGCCCCAGGCCTTGTTGATCGGGCCACAGGTTTTGCAGGTTTCCCCGGGGCAGGTGACGATGCCAGTGATGAACGTCACCGCTGTAACCGCCATCGGCCAAAACCGCAGCTTGCACATAAAAAGGGGCAATTTTACCGGCCTGGTTTTCAATTATCAGCGCCTCCACCTTTCCTGCGGGCGTCAGCGTAATTCCTTTAACCTTTTCCTCCCTGACTACAACCCCGGCGCCGGTAACCGCCTGGCAAAGTTTTTCCTTAAATAACAACCCGGCCTCCGGATCCGGGCTGTAATGCAAGTAAGGCTTCTGTTCCGGCTGAGGAAGCAGTGAAAAGGAGACCCCGCCTAATTGTTCTGCCTTCTGATACAAAACCGGTGCCGCTGCACGGAAGGAAACCAGTAAAAGCGGATCATTAATCCCACCCCCGTATTCCCTAAGGTATGCAATAAGCAACTCGGGTGTAAACTCCATGGCCCGTTCTATCTGGGGGGGTGTGAAAGCAGCCGCCAAACCGTCCCCCACCAGCCGGATGCTGTCTTCTCCCAAAGCCTGTCCATTAGGAAAAAGAAAAACCTGTGCGCCGTTCGCGGCAGCTTCCCAAGCCGTCAAAAGAGCAGCTGTTGTGCCGCCGATAACTGCCAGGTCACCCCCTGCAGGAACCGGCTGGGGGTTTTCCCCTGCACCGCGTCCCTGCAGAAAAAATTGAAATATAAAGACCAGAGAAAATGATAAGAACAAGAGAACAACAATGGTTGCATAATTACCCTTTTTTTGGATAACCCCCTCCCCCCCTTTGATCTGAAAAATTTACCGTTGTTCCAAACACCTACCCGGGCGCTGCCGGCAGGGACTGCCTGCCCCCGGGAAGGTTATTCTTTAGTCACCGCTGCGATTTTAACAACTTTGTCCTCCGGTGCAAGCCGGATGAGGGTTACACCCCGGGCATAACGCCCTTGAAAGGGAACCTGGGATATTTTAGCGCGCATAATCAGGCCCCGGGCTGTAATCGCCATAATTTCCTCTTTTTTGTGCACAGTGAGAAAACTGACCAGCAACCCTTCTCTTTTTTTGTATTTAAAGGCCAAAAGACCCTTGCCACCACGATTTTGAGCACGAAACTTTTCCACTTCGGTTCTTTTGGCGTAACCATTTTCGGTCACAAATAGGAAGCCGCTTTTTTCTGCCGGTGAAACAATGTTCATGCCAATTACCGTGTCCCCTGGTGAAAGGTTAATCCCTTTGACACCCCGGGCTGTTCTTCCCAAGGTCCGCAGCTGCGCGGCAGAAAAGCGAATCAGCAGCCCCTGCGCCGTAGCAATGCAGATATCGGGCTCTTCTTCAGATTTTCCGGATTTTTCGTGCTGCGGATCGGCAAGATCTTGTTCTGCATCGGCTTCCCCATTTCTAAGCTGGCGGACGGTAATCAGTTCGTCACCGTCCAGCAGATTGATGGCAATCAGGCCAAAACGCCTTGCTGCTGCATATTCACTCAGGCTGGTGCGCTTGACAATCCCTTTTTGGGTGGCCATGATGATATGATCCTCAGCCCCGTATTCCCGCAGGGGAAACACGGCTGTAATATATTCACCGTTTTCCAGGGGCAACAGGTTGACAATAGCCGTCCCCCGAGCCTGGCGCCCGGCTTCGGGAATTTCATAAACCTTCAGCGGAAACACCTTTCCCCGGCTGCAGAAAAATAACAGTTTATCCCTGGTGGAGGAAATAAACAGATTTTCAATAAGATCGGATTCCCGGATGGAATGCCCCCTGATACCCACACCACCCCGCCCTTGGCT
>JBMNNQ010000041.1:0-11676 GCA_050942615.1 Dethiobacteria bacterium
ATTGAATGAATTAGGCAGGAATTGTCTTATTTTTGTAGAATCTTTAGGTAAACCATAATTAACCAAAGGGGGGCTTTCTTGTGGATACGCTCCTGTTTGCCAAAAGTAAATTTACACCACACGAGCTGAATATATTTACTATTGAATACGAAAAACAAAAGAAATCCAAACTTATAACCTGATGAAAGAATAAAAACCCATGCCAATGAAAAAAACCAAAAAGATTTTTGGGATGAAGCAATTGTTTTTACTTCAAAAGATGGTTACATTACCAAAACCCAAATTCAATATCTTGAATCAAAAATATACCAACTGGCCTATCAAGCAGAAAAAACAATTATTTATAACAATCAAAAACCTTCAAAACCTAACTTATCAGAGGTAGGTAACGCCGAAATGAAACATTTTTTAGATGCAATTAGATTGATACTATTATCAATAGGAATTGATTTTTTAGAATCAAAAAGAGTGCAATTAGGCCAAAGTGCCCCTAAAGAAGCAACTATTTATGAATTTAATGTAAAAGATGCTAAAGCTAAAATGAAAATCAAAGATAATAAATACATTTCAAAGCAGCTGTACATCAACAGGGCTGCCTAGGGTTCCATTATCTATGGAACCTTTTTTTGCTGCTACCGTCTTAGGGTAAACATTACCTAAGGCGAAGGGGGAAAAATTTTTATGAGAAAAAGGAATGTAAGAAAGTCTATTGTTGGTATGTTGCTGTTAACAGTGCTAATTTTACCGGCGCTAATTGTGCCTGCTGTTGCGGAAGCAAACCCTGGCGGGGAAAAGGGCATCATCAGTGTTTATGGGGAAACGGTGATTACAGCGAAGCCGGATCTGGCCCGGGTGGTTTTAGCGGTGGAAACGACAGATGCAGCGGCTCAGACAGCTGTGGCAGAAAATGCCCGCCTGACCAATGCAGTGCTTGAGGCCCTGGAAAAAGCAGGCCTTGACAAAAAACAGCTTAAAACAAGCGGCTACCGGTTGGACAGCTATGAAGAGCAGGCAGATCTGCAAAACAAGGACAAATATATTACCATTTACAGGGCTTATAATGAACTCAATGTCAGCCTTCATAACCTTGATAAAATGGGGGACGTCATTGATACTGCCATTCGGGCTGGTGCCAACAGGGTTTTATATGTTTCCTTTGAAATACGGGATGCAGAGGCTTTAAAGCTGCAGGCTTTGCAATACGCTACCACCCAGGCCAAAGCCAAGGCAGACGCAATTGCCCGCAGTGCGGGGCTGACCATTAAGGGGATTAAGGTTATAAATGAGGAAATGTCGGGCTATCAGCCTTACCGGGCTGCTGCAGGCGGAAATTATAAAATGATGGAGGATCTCGCTCCCACGCCCATCCTGCCTGGGGACGTCGAGGTGACGGCAAGGGTGAGGGCAGAATATTTTTTTTAATAAAACTTCTTTGAATTTGAACCGGCCTCCCCGGTCATGGGAAGACCTGGCCTGGAGCAAACAGCTCAGGCCAGGTTATATTTTTCCCGCAGCAGGGCTGACATCTGGTTGATAAACTGAAAGGCCCTTTCCACCGATTTGGTGCCGTCCGGGTTAATCAGGCAGCAGCGGGCCGGCGCCAGCCAGGCGCGGTCTAAAATCATATCCATGTCGACCCCCTGGGAGTCGAGGTAACGCCAGTATGCTTCCAATTTGCCCGTTAGGTAGTGCACGCCGGCCGTGTCCAGTTCTTCTGTCAGGGTGGGCACAATTCCCCAGGAAATAATTGCCCCCCGCTTTAGAAAGGCCTTGACTTCATCCACATAACGGGTGAAAATATGCCCGTTGCTAAAAATATCCAGGGAGAGAATATCAAGATCGAGCCCGCTTAACAAAAAGGACCAATCCGGGTTGCCGCACAAGTGTACACTGCGGGGCCCTTCAAACAGATCTAAAAATGCCTGGAAATCTTTGTGGGCCCTGTCGCTGGAATAACCCGTGAAGGGACCGAACAAAATTTCAAGGCCGGGTTCATCCACCCAGACGAAGGGCAGGGGGTGCACCGCCTGCAGTTGGCGGTACTGCATATTTACCTTGCGGGCGATAAAATCAAACAGGAAGGTACGCAGGTCGTCGTTATAGATGATTGGTTTTAAATTTTCATCTGCAATTTTCAACCCATAGCTTACCGGGCCGACGCTCTGGCCCCGTATGATTTTATATTTACTCAGATCCTGCTGTAAAAAAGTATTTAAAGCCGCGGCGTAATGATCGGACAGTTTAAAGATATTTTCATCTGCACTGCGTGCGGCATAGTCGGGCAGCTCTTGGTAAAAGCTCGGTGTATCCAGCTTAATTTTCCTTTCTTCCGCATCAAGAAGAATTCCCGGAAAGTTTTCGCTGACCTGTACGTACATATCTTCATAGAAACTGTAGCGGGGCAGCTGGGGCCAAAAAGCGATATCCACCGCTAAGGAAACCTGCATCGCCTCTGCAATATTATCGTGGGGCAGAATACCCATGGCAGTTGTCAAGCAATTGCCCGGCATTTTATTCATTATTTATTCCTCTCCCTTGGGCAGTAATATTTTTCAGACAGTTCTTTTTTATGGCAAAGGGTTTCTTAAAAATATCAAAATCCTGTAGGACACAAAATACCTGCCCCGGCAGGCATTCTTCGTTAGAATCCTTTAAATTTATCCGTGGAGGGTATGTCAGGACAGAATACAAAACACCCGGCCTGGCTGTATTGCTGTTTTTATGAATGCGGGGCTTGCATTAGGGAGAACAGCGCTGCCAAAGCGGAAAGCGCCGCCCCGAAAAGGTAAGCATATTTCAGGCCCCCCAGGAAGCACACAGCATCTGACCCGCCTAAATAGTCCAGGGCTACAACGGTATCGGGCACCAGGGAATAAAGAATTAGCCCGGCTGAAGCGATGCCGATAGCCATCCCCGTATTGCGGGCTGTGCCCAAAATCCCGGAGGCGATGCCCAGATAAGGCCGGGGTGAGCTGCCCATAACCGAGCTGTTATTCGGCGACTGGAATATCCCTGTTCCCAGGCCAAAGAAGGCCAGGCGCCAGCCCACGGTTAAAGGGGTGGCCTCTACCGGCAAGAAAGCCATGGTGACCAGGGCCGCTGCACAGAGCGCTGCGCCGGCGGCAGCCAGCCCCCGGGTGCCCAGGCGGTCGGAAAGATCGCCGCTGAACGGCGCCACGACCATTACTGCCAAGGGAAAACAGGTCATCAGAAAACCGATCTTGTCCGGTGAGGAATGGATAACCCGCTGCAGATAAAAGGGTGTCAGGAAAACCATAATATATTGTGAGGAAAAATTAAGCAGAGAACTGATGGTGCCCAGGGAAAAGGTGCGGTTTTTAAAGAGTGTCAGGTTGACCAGCGGTTGGGGGGTGCGGTTTTCAACATATACAAAGCAGATGCCGGCAGCGATTGCTATGGCCAGGATGATACCAGTAAGAAGCCCCAGGCCCGTCCTTTGGACCTGGTTGATAAAGAAAAGCAGGGAAAAAAGACTGATGAAAGCAGATATTGCACCGGCGGTGTCCATCTTTCCCGGTTGCCCTTTCAGATTCGGAATAACTTTGATCGCCCAGATCAGCCCTGCCAGGCCGATGGGAATGTTAATCAAAAAAATCAGCCGCCAGGACCATAAGGAAGTGAGCAGCCCGCCCAAGGTGGGGCCGAGGGCCAACCCGGCCGAAATGCTGATGGCGTTAATGCCCAAGGCTCTTCCCCGTTCGTGCGGCTGGAAGACGGCAGTGAGAATGGCAAAGGGTACAGACATCATCATCCCGGCGCCTATGCCCTGCACGGCGCGAAAGGCGATCAGCCAATAAATTGTCGGCGCCAAGCCACAAAGGCCGGAGGTGATGGTAAAGCCGGCCAGCCCCACGAGGTAAACCCGTTTATAACCCAGGATATCTCCTAAGCGGCCGTAAAATAACAGCAGGCTGCTGATGGTGAGCAGGTAGATTAGCGGCACCCATTGTGCAGTTGCCAGGGGAGTGCCGAAGTAGCTGGTAATGGTTGGCAGGATAACGTTTACAATGCTGGCATCAATCGGCCCCATAATCCCCCCCAGCATGACAGCCGCCAACACTTTATAACGCTCTACGGTTACAGCAGCAGCTTTTTTCGGTTGCGCAGACATTTGGTTTGTCGCCCCTTTTTTAACAATTTAGCGTGCGTTTATTATTAAATGCGGCAGTTAAGCATGTCAACCTGTTTTCCTGCAATAAAAATTCTTTCCATCTTTAGTGTATTTTTATTATAATACGAGGCCTTCAGGTTTGGCAATGAACTTTCCAAAATCATAACAAATACCAGGGTATTGTTTATTTTCAGAAGGAAAGGCGGGGTTTAATATTGAAGAAAATAAGGCATTCCGGAATAATTTTGGGGCTGTGTTTGTCCATTACAGTACGCAAAAGGGGTTAAGCCATGAATAAAAACACATTGGGGATGGCCTTGGTAGCATTTATTTTAGTGATCATAGCTTTCTTCCAGGGGGGCCTGCCCTTGGTTGGCCAGGGCTTTGTCGTAGGCGGTAAAACACTGCTGCGGGTTTTCCCCCTGGTAGTAATTGCCTTTATAGTTGCCGGTGCAGTTTCGATGTTAATTTCAAAAAAGATGGTGACCAGGTGGCTGGGGGAGGAGGCGGGTTGGAAGGGGCCTTTTTTAGGGTCCTTAGCAGGCGCCTTGGTTCCCGGCGGCCCTTTTTTCTTCTATCCCTTAATGGCAACACTCATCATTTCAGGTGCAAACGTGGGCACCATGATTAGTTTTGTGGCCGCCAAAACCCTCTGGTACGTAGGCCGCGTGCCGATTGAAGTGGCCTTTGTGGGCGCTAGGGTTACGGCTATCCGCTTTTTAATTACTTTTGCCATTCCCATCTTAGCCGGTGCGGCTGTAAATATTTTTCTACCGGGCTTTGCAGAAAAAATTAAAATTGAGGTGGAACAGCTGCAGGCGAAGAAGGTTGAACAAAAACAGGTGAACAGTGAAAATAAGCAAAACGGGGGTGTGCAGACTGACTGATGCGCTAATTGTATTGGCCCTGATGGCCCTGGTGCTCATGTTTTTGACCTACCGGCAGGGCAAACATTGGGAAAGTTTAAAGGAAGCCAAAAAGCTGCTTTTTGCTGTTTTACCGCTTCTACTGGCTGCTTTTGTCGTTGTTGGTTTCATGGATCTGTTAATACCCGAAAAGGTTTTGCAAACCTGGTTGGGGGCCGGTTCCGGTTGGCGTGGCCTGCTCGCCGGGCCTGCTATCGGCGCACTGATTCAAGGTGGGCCTTATGCCTTTTTCCCTCTGTTTGATGCTGTTTTTCGTGAAAGTGTAACCACCGGGACTGCGATCGCTATGATTTCGGCGTGGGGAATGATTAATGTCGGGCATCTGCCCTATGAATTTGCTTTTTTAGGCCCCCGTTTTGTAGTTCTGAAATACGCTCTGTATCTGGCAGTTCCCTCTTTGGCCGGCCTGCTAGCAGATGTTTTGTTTGGTTAAGGGGAAAGACAAAACATTAATCAATTTTTCAAATAAGGAGTTTAAATTCACCATTTGAACAATACCGGGGAAAACTAAGCAGAAAGAAGAAATCGCAGGTGAAAATTGATGAAAAACAATAAGGCAATGTGCGTCTTTTTACTGCTTTTTTTAATTATTATGTCAATAAGCTATGCTGCGCCAGGGTGTTCCCTCCTTTCCAGGAATGGAGGGAACACCGGGGAAGGGCAGACTACTGAAAAATTTCCGGGGGAAAATCCGGGTGGCGAAGGAAAGGCAAAGGGAGAATTAGCGGATGAAATAGCCAGGGTCCTTCAAGAAATGACCTTGGAGGAAAAAATTGGGCAGATGGTTATAATCGGGTTTGGTGGCCCGGAGATTGACGACCATGTGGAGTCTATGATCAGGGAACACCGGGTGGGGGGCCTGATTCTGTTTGGCAGAAATATCGCAGATAAAAACCAGCTAACAGGTTTAATCACGGGCTTGCAGGCTATCAACCAGGATAACCGGCTGCCGCTGTTTATTGCAGTGGATGAAGAAGGGGGAAGGATCAGCCGGTTGCCCCAGGGTTCACCCCGGTTGCCGGCGAACAAAACGCTCGGCGAACAAAACGATCCGGAATATTCTTTTACAGTGGGGCAGGAAACAGGTGCAGAGCTGGCTGCTTTTGGTTTTAATATGAATTTTGCCCCGGTGCTCGACATCTTTAGCAACCCGCAAAATGAAGTGATCGGCGACAGATCTTTTGGCAACAACCCGGAAATTGTTAGCCGGCTGGGCCTGGCGGTGATGAAAGGGCTGCAAAGTAAAAATATAATCTCTGTTGTCAAACATTTTCCGGGCCACGGGGATACCCACGTGGATTCACATGCAGGCCTGCCGGTAGTTGAATATGACAGGAAAAGGCTGGACAGCTTTGAATTTGTTCCTTTTAAGGAGGCCATCGCCGGTGGTGCAGAGGCGATTATGACTGCGCATATCATGTATTCTGAAATCGATCCCGGGAAACCGGCAACAATGTCCCGGGAGATATTAACCGGTATTTTGCGTCATGACTTAGGGTTTGGGGGGTTGATCATTACCGACGACCTGGAAATGGGCGCCATTGTTGAAAACTATGCCCTGGAAGAAGCGGCGCTGGCAGCGGTGCTGGCAGGGGCAGATATTCTCTTGGTATGCCACAGCAGTGGCTATCAGGAACGGGTGTTAGGCAGGTTAAAAGCAGCCGTGCAAAGCGGGGAACTGACAAGGGAACGGGTTGATGAAAGTGTGGCCAGAATAATAGAGCTTAAACAGAAGCACATTATGAAATGACAACACTCGGTGTATAGTAAAATATTAAAATATAATGGTGGCCGCTGTTAAGAAAACCGGCAGCCATTTACTTTAAAATGTATCCCTTGGGGATCTATGTATTTTGGGAACCGTTTTTACGGGAGGCGTTTTTTGAAAGGAGTGGTCTTATTTGCACATGCCCCCTCTGCGTAGACCCTTTTTTTCCTATAATCGGGAATGGGAACTTATTTGGCTGCGGATCTGCTGGTTGGTTATTATTGTCTTTGCCCTCATTTTGTTCCTTGCCTGGCCGCAGACCCGCAGCCTTGCTTTCATTGTCTATCTGCATCAATGGAGTAAAAGCATCCCTGTGGAATATTTCTTCCGGGTTTTAACTTTCTTGGGCGATGACGAATTCTTTATAATCTTTTTAAGCATCCTGTTTTGGTGTGTAAACAAAAACTTAGGTTTCTGGACAACGGCACTGCTTCTTATTATGGGTGTTTATGGCGGTATCATCAAGGATCTGACCTTTTTAGAACGGCCGGATTTGGCCGGGGTGAGCCAACCTGTGAGCGCAGCCTTTCCCAGCGGCCATACCCTTGCAGCGGTAATTTTTTGGGGTTACCTGGCGGTGCGGATCAAAAAGACCTGGTTTTGGATCGTAGCGCTTCTGATTGTCTTCGGGATCGGTTTGTCCCGCCTGGTCTTGGGCTACCATTTCCTGGGGGACGTTTTGGGAGGGGTGGCTTTGGGTTTGCCTTTGCTGCTGCTTTTCGCCTGGCTGAGCGTTTATTTTTTGGAAAGGGGCAGGGCAGATACCTGCCCGTGGCCCTTGCTCTTAATCATAGCGGTGGCGGTGCCGGTTTTATTGGCTGCCGTGCTGCCCGGTGTCAGTTCACCTAAATTATTGGGTTGCCTGGCAGGGGCATCCGCCGGGTATATCCTGGAAAAGGAAAAGGTGCGCTTCGTAACTGCTGCTTCACTTCCATTGCAGTTTGTCAAGATTTTAATAGGTTTGGCGCTCCCTTGCAGCCTGGTGGTTGGCTTAGGGAGAATTTTCCCGCATAGTATTTCTAATCTTGCTTCTTCCACCAAGGCAGCAGGTTTTACCGGCTACTTTCTGGTTGGCATCTGGGGTACCCTGCTGGCGCCGGCAATTTTTATGGCCCTCAAACTGGCACCCCGTGAATCCAGCAACTTAAATTAGTAGTAGCTTTTCCAGAACAGCCCGGCGGCCGGTAGCAGGCTGCCCGGATGTAATCACTCTAACCAGGGGTTATTTCCTGAACAGCAAAAACAGGGCAGGTAAAGCAACAAAAGAAGGACATCAGTTTTTGCCCGGATCATCCTGCCTATGCAGATACTTGTTTACCATATCTATGGCGCAAAATTCCCCACACATGGAACAAACTTCTTGTTCATCCGGGTTGCGGTCCTGGCGTATTTCTTGCGCTTTTTGCGGGTCAAGCGCCAGTTTTATTTGTGCGGGCCAGTCCAGGTCGCGCCTGGCCACGGCCATGGCACTGTCCCTTTCCCTGATATAGGCAGAACCTTTTACAATATCGGCGGCATGGGCAGCAACCCGGGAGGCCATGATCCCTTCCCTGACGTCGTCTGCTGTCGGCAGCCCCAAGTGTTCGGCAGGGGTTACATAACACAGAAAATCTGCCCCTGCCGCAGCAGCGGCCGTTCCCCCGATTGCCGCGGCAATATGATCATAACCGGGTGCAACATCGGTAACCAAAGGGCCCAAAACATAGAAAGGGGCGCCATGGCAAAGCCTTTTCTGAAGCACAACGTTGGCTGCAATCTGATCAAAGGGAACATGCCCGGGCCCTTCCACCATAACCTGTACCCCGGCCGAACGTGAACGCTGTACCAGCTCCCCCAAAACCTGCAGTTCTTCTATTTGGGCTGCGTCGGTGGCATCATCCAAACAGCCGGGCCGTAACCCGTCACCTAAACTTAAAGTAACATCGTGTGCCAGACAGATCGCTAAAAGCCTGTCAAACTGTTCATATAAAGGGTTTTCCTTACGGTTATGCAGTATCCAGCCCGCGGTCATCGACCCTCCCCGGCTGACAATGCCCAGCACCCGGGGCCTGTTTTTTAATTTTTCCACAATGCGGCGGGTTACACCGCAGTGTACAGTAATAAAGTCAACCCCTTGTGCGGCCTGTTCGGCAATTACTGCAAAAAGTTCGTCAGGGGTCATCTCCACTACGGCCCGGGAATTCTCCCGGGCTTTGACTGCAGCCTCATAAATGGGCACGGTGCCCACGGGCACAGGGGACTGGGCTATTATTTCCCGGCGGCAGGTTTGAATATCTCCCCCGGTACTTAAATCCATAACTGCATCCACCGCACAGGACAAGGAAATCTTCAGTTTCTCTATTTCATTTTTCCAGTCAGGGAAAGTGGGCGACGTTCCTAAATTGGCATTAACCTTGGTTCTCAACCCTTGGCCAATTCCCACCGGACTCAGGTGCCGGTGGTTTTTATTGGCCGGGATAACTGCCAGCCCCCGGGCGACCAGATCCCTAATTTTTTCTGCCTCTATTTTTTCCTGAAACGCAACCTTCTGCATTTCAGAGGTAATTTCCCCCATAAGTGCTTTTTTTAACTGGGTCATAGCGGTTTCCTCCCCATGATAAATTATCAGGGTATAGTTCTGCGGGGTTAAGTATGCCCTGACTATTCTTCTGCTGCGCCGGCAGGAATTTGCAGCCCTGGTAATTAATCTATGCTACTTGTTTTTCAGGCAGACATCTATTTCCTGGGCTGCTTTTTTTCCGGAGAGGAGCATACCGCCAAAGATGGGCCCCATGCGGTGGCCGCCATAGGCTGCGCTGGCAGACATCCCGACTACAAAAAGCCCGGGGTATACCTCCTTAGTGTATTCCAACAGATTATTTTCCCCTGATTCTGCCCACATGGAGCGTTCCCCCATAATTTTTCCTGTTTCTGTAAACAGCTTTTCTTGCAGATTGTTTTGGACAAAATTGGCGATCTGGCAGTCGTGTCCACTGGCATCAATAACATATTTAGCTTCAACAGCGATGGGATCAACGTGTAAGCCCGCCATCTGCACGGTAGTCCAGTTTAAAACCAGCCCGGTCACCCTATTGCCGCCTTCAGCCAGGACATCTTCCGCTGAAAGAAGGTTAAAAATCTTGGCGCCGGCCCGGATTGTTTGGGATCCCATGGCAGTAACCGCTAGCACGGAATCTGCAGAATAATAACCGTCCCCATGGCTGCGGTGTTCAATCCCAAATTCTTCGAATATTTCCCGTACCTCTTCCTGGAACACAATTGCGTTGAACATGATGCCGCCGCCCCACATCCCGCCGCCGATACTCAGGTTCTTTTCAAAAATGGCAACCTTATGGCCCTTTTGGGCCAGATAATAAGCTGCCGTCAACCCGGCCGGCCCTGCACCAACAACCGCCACATCCGTTTTCAGGTATGAATCCAACTCTTCTAAATACCTGTTGATAATAATTTTGGAGATCTCTGCACCTTTTAACATCTGTTTACCTCCCTGATTTTTTAGTAATAGTTTTATGATGCCGTGAACTTCTTGGAATTATAAAAATTTGTATAAAAATTTCGGACCATATGCGGCAGCCGTAAATACTGGTAAACTGCTGATGACTTAAAATTTGGTAATAAAAAAGGGCCCCTGCGGGGCCGCCGTCTCATGCAAGCAATTAAAACTTAACAACTCCCTACGCTGGCATTACCCAGACGGACCGTAGTGCCGGCCCGCAAACAGGTTCAAGGGGTTTAAGAACTTCACAGCGTTCTCCTCTCAGCCTCCGCTCGGAAGCACCCCCGCAATATTTTGTTTAACTATATTATACACGAAGCCCTTGCGGTTGGCAATAAATTGCAAGACCATCTTTGCCGTTATGGTATAATAACATTAAGATCTCTTCTTTTATCGCCGGTAATTTTTAGGGGAAAAGAAGGATTTATTGTCGTCGATCGCCAATAGTGTAAGAAAGCCCGGGGATCGACGACACCAGTAAAAAATGTCAAACGCCGACTGACAGGACTATTGTCATATTTTATATCAAATTAACGTAGAAAAGATAAAAATCATAAAAAACCTTGAATGCCGATAAAATGCATACCTTAACGGGTTTTCAGCCTACCTATGAGGAATTGAAACATTTTTTCGTTCTTCATTTTTTCACTCCTTTTTTTGTTACCAGCCTACCTATGAGGAATTGAAACTTTTCATTATAATTCCCCTTTCTGCCGGGGTTCAGGGTTACCAGCCTACCTATGAGGAATTGAAACAATACTTCGTTATGCAAATCGCAATAGTACCCGCTGTAGTTACCAGCCTACCTATGAGGAATTGAAACTATTCTCCTTTCAATTTTTTGCAGCTTCCTGCTACCTGTTACCAGCCTACCTATGAGGAATTGAAACACGTGTTAACTATTTCCCGTCGGCCGCCCCTGTTTTGTTACCAGCCTACCTATGAGGAATTGAAACATATGAAAGTAAGGTAAATGTATTACCCGCATGTAAAAGTTACCAGCCTACCTATGAGGAATTGAAACAGAAAACAGTAAAATTCAGGGAACTTGAAAGGGTTTGTTACCAGCCTACCTATGAGGAATTGAAACAGACAGTACGCGGTTCTTTTTTCAAAACATCATCTCCTGTTACCAGCCTACCTATGAGGAATTGAAACTGCATGGGCAGGATAAAATTCCTGCCCATTATGGTTACCAGCCTACCTATGAGGAATTGAAACATGCGCCAGTGAATCAGGTGTGTGTAGCCATTTTCCGGTTACCAGCCTACCTATGAGGAATTGAAACTTCGGAAGGAGAAAAAAACAATGAAAAGATATTATGGTTACCAGCCTACCTATGAGGAATTGAAAC
>JBMNNQ010000042.1:0-11673 GCA_050942615.1 Dethiobacteria bacterium
CCGGTAAAACTGCAAGAGCTGGTAACATATTGCAGTTTTTCTTTGTACAAAAAACTGTTTCACTGCCTCTAAAATATATGCCAGCGAATACTGGAAGTGGGGTAGCAAAAAATCAGGCAGCAATGATATTGTTCTGCTGCAAGAGGGGCACTTAAACCTGATGATGGGGATGCGGTAATGAAACTTTAAAAAAAGGGCATTGCGCCAGTAAAAACCATGTTTAGGCAGGGTGGAAGGGTATGCACAGCAGGGGCAAATATTGATGCTGGTAAAATCGTTTTCCTTACCTCTTTGAAAGTATTCCCGGGGGGAAATATTGAAATTATGAACGATTTGCATTGTCCACCTTTCCCTTCCAATTTGATTAAATTTTATCAAATTGGAAGGGAAAGGTGGAGTGGTTTATACCGTCATAATCTGATTAAAATGATTTGGTTTTGGAGAAGACTATGTGCTAATTCACACCTTCTCCACAATATTAACTTACCACATCCAGCAAGTCCACATTGTATCAAAGACGCTTATTTCATTTGTCTATAGTAAGCGGGATTGATACAATTTTACGATGTAAAATCTGTTGGTGTCAAGGGGTGTGCATTTTTGTTTTAGGGGGTGCAAAACTTAAAAAGGGGTGTGCACCTTGAAGCTAGATATGCAAAAAATACCCTTTTAGGAAGTTGTCCTATTATACAAGCCAAATATCTCGGATAAAGCTTTTTTCAAGTTTGCTTTCCTATTTTCAATAAACCTTTCAAAATTGTTTATATCCAAGCTTACGTCCTCGTCTAAATACAATTTCCTGTGGCTTATATTGCATTCATCCGCCCAGGCGGCCAGGCTTTTGTTTGTTTTGCTTTTATTCATATCCCCGTTCAATAATTGAAGATTAAGGATGCTGTTCCAATTATCCGGGTTTTCCATAAAACTCCTTGTGGTTTCGTTCTTTATGCTTTCAATTATCTTCTTATCCCTAAAAATAGATGCGGGGTGAATATGATCCTTATGGAAGTCTTGATTATAATAGTCTAAATCAGGATACAGCATTGAAAGTATATAGAACGATTCATTGCTTCCGTAAGCAGATGTCAGTAATCCATCAACAAATTCTACATCTAGATGGTAGTTTCTATCCGTGTCAGATTCAAACGCTTTCCTAATGGGTAATAAAGGAAACCTTGCCCCATTATTTTCCCGCAATACTCGCCTTATTCTTACCAGGACAGCGTCGGTATGCCCGCTAAAAATAGATTTAATAAAACTCAAATTTATCCACTTTTTTATCCGGCTTAAATCCTCAGCATCGTAGTTCGCCTTAACAATACGTCCTGCCAAATTGTTGTAATAGATATAATAAACCAAAGGAATAGCGGCATTTTTGGCTCTAAAAGTTGTATTGTTAAACCCAAGTCTATAAATCAATTCAAATGCGGCGATTATGCTTTTCTTTGTAGCACGCCAATTCTTTTCAAATTTCTGCACATTCTCAAAGCCAAAATTTTTCAATTCGAACCGTATGTTTTCGACAAATAGAAACAGACAAGTTTTCAGAACAAAATCCTTGTCGATCCTAAAACCGGCATTTGATATGCTAAACACTTGGTTTACGGTATCATCAATTTCTTTCCTAGCATCGATCTTCTTCCAGTTGGCAGACGCGATGGACATTAGCAAATCTGAAAAAGATAAAGGAGTACCCCCACTATTGGTCCTTATAAAAATATCTAGCACCTTGTCTGGATCTTGCTCTGTTGCCGAGTAATAGTTGATTAACTTGTCCGAATTGAATCGCTCGTACATAGATAAAAGGGTATCGTTCGCAAATTCATTGTCTTGCAAATTGTTACGGACTATGTATTTATTCAGATCTGGCAGGCCGCTAAAATCCAATAATTGCTCTAGCTTAAACCAATGGTATTTGTTTTTGTCACCGAGCCTCACAAGATCTGGTTTAGACAAAAACCTAAAGTCATACTTTTTTTGATTATCATATTCCTGGTTTACCGGTTCCAATAAGTTTAAAAATAAGGCGCGGGTTGGCAAGGAATCTTCATCATTCCTCCACCATTTTCTTGGCATTTTATAAGCATAGGTGCCCCTGAAGCCTATGTAAAGACTAGTCAATCTTTGCTGGCCGTCAATAACCGCCATAAAATCTTTCACGCCGGTAGTATTAATTTCTTCATTGTTTTCTTTATAAAATTCCCTATATTCCTTAAGAAATTCGTAGAATTTGTACTCCGATTTCATTTTTTCATCTTTTATTTCCCAGAACATAAACGAGCTGATCGGATAGCCCCTCATAATGCTATCAAACAGCAATTCAACTTGTGAACTAGACCATATAAACTTTCTTTGTATAGCCGGTAGCAGGAAATCCCTATTATGTACTCTATCGATAGCCTCCTTAACACTAATAGGTGTTTTAAAACCACTGGACATTTTTATCCCCCTATTCATAATTTTCCCCTGATATTGCCAAACACGAAATTTTAAGGCTATTTCCCTTAATTACCTTAATATTCCTTATCAATGTGATTTTTTCCTCCCCAGCAAGGTAAATTATCCTGTTTAATTCGAATCTGATAATATTTATGTTACACCTAGCGCTCAGAAAAAAGCCGAGGTTATGGGAATAACCTTGAAAGCCCTTGTTTTTGTTTGGGGAAGGTGATTGGGCCTAGATTTTATATGTTACGGGATATATCCGGGAGAAAAATGCACACCCCCTTGTGGGCTCCTTTAGGGGGTTAGTGCAAGTAGATAGTAAAACTGGTCAATACTATTGGAAGAATGATCCAATCATAGTTTGGGAAGAAATTGGTGCAAAACTAGTGGCAATTATTCTAGATGAAAAAGTTGAAAACCCTGACGCAATAGCAAAAAACGGAAACCTGTGGAGCAACCTCTTTAAAGAGGTCTATATCCACGGATATCTGGATTAATTGATTAAACGGGAGGCTGCGCGAACTTCTTATTTAGTTTTAGTGGCTATCTAGGTTTACATTTGTATTCCCTACATTCTTATAACTGCGCCATCCTTAAATTTAAATCGAATATCCTCTTCACCATAAACCGTTACCTTATCAATAAGTGCATACCAGAGTTGCTCATCAAACTCCGAAATCACGCCCTTTTGCTTGCTTAGTTCTTTGATAAAAGCATTAAGCATATCCCGCTTATTTCTTCTCTTTTCCCTTTGATTTGTCACATCATCAAACTCAGCCTTAACCGCTGATTATTCCGTGCGAATGAGTCCAGTACGGAGCCTCGCTCCGTACCACCCATTCATGATTTCGATACTATATATCCGCAGATGGATACCACCTGTGATTACAGCCTATGCTTGGCGCAGTATTCACGCATGTTCTTCGGATGAACTGCCCAGTGGACAGTTCCTGTATGGCATTCCTGTCAATGCCGCGCTGGCTGTAATAAATATCATTCACCTCTGCTTTGGGCAGCCTGAACTTTGATAATTTAATAAGCCTCTGAATTTTGCCGTTGTATTTTTCCTGATACAAGTAATCCGTAATCCGCTGGAACCGTTCATCAAATGGCAGTGTGACGCAGTTTAAATACTACTGCTGGAGTTCCAGCACCGTCACTACTTCGCTGAGATTCATCTCTCTGAGCTTACGCCTGGTCTCATCATTAATCATTGCGGCCACCTCCGTAATACTCTGCACGTCTTCAAAGAATTCATATATATGGATATGGCAGCGGAGCCATGTATCCTGCTTCATGTCAAGACAGGCTTCTACATAGGGGTACTGGCTGTATGGAAGTGTCGCCACAAACAAATAGACGGTAATAAGTTCCCCGGTTTCCATGTCTACGTATGACGTTGTGGGGCCGGACCAGTCTACCTCCGCAATAATGCCGGGTTTATGCTCCAGGTGATTGGTTAGCTTGCTCCCAATTGTGTAATTGCCGTAACCCTCACAAAACTTTGTATACCCCATGGGAATACCATTTTCGATTCTGCACTTGTCCTTGTACTCGCTCCAAAGCAGCTTGAAAGTGACGCCTACCTTCTTGAGTTCTTTGTGGATATATTCGTAATCGGGGTCACGATACATATCCTCTACAGCATACTTGTCAGGATAGAACATGCGGTATACTTCCCGGTCGTTAAGATTCCGGACATCCCTATAGGCAATGCCTTTGGCATTAGCGATACGAAACACATCACTGACAGAATTCCTTGACATGCGTCTGGTGGAGGCAATGGCATTTCTGCCCATTCCTGCATCCCTGAGTTCCAATATGAGCTTCACATTAATTTTTTTGGCCAAAACAAAGGCCTCCCTCCTGTAGAATTTGAAGCAGATGCCTCGTATTTCATTCTACAGAAGAGTTACAGCAGGTGGAATCATTCTGCGAATTACTGTATTCATTTAACAGTGGAATCACATTGCGTAGGGGTGGGTCTCAACTGCATATCGGTGGAGCCATGTACGCGGAATAATCACACCCCATAGGAGGGCCAAATGTCCGGCTTACCACGTGACAGGTGACACCTTTTGCTACCGGGAGCCGAGAGGCCAAGTTATGCCCTTCACCCCAACCTTTGTTCCACTCACAAAAAACCCGCCCCGTGGAAGAGCGCTTAATTGCTTGCTTTCCCACGGGGCGGATTGTGGTTCCCATCTAAACATCTAACATTATGCCATCTTCAACAAAGATAACCTTCCCTGTAATTGAAGCAAAACTATCAGGTGCCATTGTGTGAATGGGCACTACTTTTTTAGGTTGCAATTTTATAATTAATTTTTCAATATCAGCAATAGATGCATGCCCACTTGTGTGGAGGAACTGCATAGCAAAACCAGCCTGTTCTAAATAATCTTCAAACTTTTTCTGATAATCGCTACCACGATATCCATGCCATATAGAATATAAAAACAATCCGTTTCTTAGCCCTATTCTTTTCAGATCCTGTTTCATCGAGGGCCGGACAGTCATTACGATATTCTTTTCTTGTTTTTTCAGATTTGCTTTGGAGATGTGATACAGCGAAAATCGTTTTGCATATTTCCGTCCAATCTCATCAAATATTTTTTTGGTTAACTGATAAGGATAAAACACTTTTATATTCTTGTATAATGCAGAAGGATAGGGTAATTGATTTCCAAGCTGACGCAGTTCGTAGAGAACGTTGGCAGTATATATATCAACTAAGAAAATCCTTCTTAACCGTAATGCCGCTCTATAAAAACTCACTAAGCGATCTATATTCTGACTTGACGATTGGAATAGTATCGGGCCGATTGTACCTTTTGAGCCTATAATTATCTGTTCCTCAAGCTCTTGCTCTGTCAATACTTCCTCATCTTGTCGCCCTAATTTGGTCCCCTCAATAAACAGGATATCGGCATTTTTCATAGCCTTGTTTATAAACATATCAAAGCAGATGTTTTTTCGCCCGTGGCTACGGAAATCCCCTGTATATAAAATAGTTTTACCAAGACTTGATACCTCAAATGCCGCCGCATCAAAGGCCGAATGATCCATGAGATAAGGCATAATTCTGAAAGCACCAATAGCAAACGGTTCGTACATCCTAAATATCCTTACGCTGTAATTTTCCAATGCAATTTCGTTTATTATATGAAAAAGATTTGAAAGCTGAATTAGTTTCAATGTTCCTGCTGAAAGGTAAATAGGGATTTCCGGGTTAACAAATCTTAGTAGCCCATAATGATCAAGATGAGCATGGGAAATAACAACCCCATCGAATTTAGGACTATCCCAAGTATATAAACCCCTAATGTTGGGCAATACACCCAGCCCAAGGAGAGTCTCAGGGTCCTGCGATACTACAGAGGCATCAATGGGTTTGTTGTTAAGGAACAGCGGGTAACCGGCATCAATCAAAATCCTGTCGGTTCCAGATCGGAGTTCCAGAAATGTACCGCCTATTTCCTTGGTGCCCCTGTGAACAATTACCCTCATCTGCAAATTCCTTTCTTTCAACCTGAACGCCTTAGGTTATGCTTTTTCTCTATTTATAATTTTGAGTAATTCACCGACAGTAATAGACCCATTATAGGGCTCCCAATAACCGAATTTAAGAAAAGCATCAATCTCCATTTCTTCACTTGTTGTGCCCTCGGCAAGGTTTACAACATAGCCCCTCGTTTGCGATGTTTGTAAGATGAATATATTATCGCCCCTTGTAGCGATTATTTTAGCCATTCGCTTCCAACTCCTATTTCGCAAAATAATGCGTTTCCACTATCTCCCCTAGAGACTCATCTAAAACAAAGTAATCCACTTCGAGTTCCCGCATTAGTAGGCGTATCTTACGGTCAGAAAAATCTTTATACGCCCGACTATTTTTAAAAATAAGCACACCTTTACGTAAAGTTAGGTTGTTCCCCATTTCGAAATCAAACAGTAACTTTTCATAATCAAGCATTAGGAAGTATGTATATATTTCCAGGGTACAGCGTAATAGTGTTTCTTTACTGCTAGGCCGCTTTAACTCTAAAATATAAATATTGTCTTTGTCCCTAGCTAAAAGATCAACGGCCACTCCCCTGCCATCTTCCAGAGGAGTCTGATAGTGAAAGATATCACTAAAGGGCTGTAGAACTTTATTATTAAAAAGTTCCATTGCAATGCGCTCTTCTTCCTTTTCCCACTTGCGACCGTCAGCTTCCCTGGGGGTCGTTCCGTCACGGGGTACATTATAGGATCCGGTTCTCTTTCCCTTATTTATTTGTCCCAACTTCTTTAAATGTTCCAATAGATGTGCCGCTATAACTTCAGTATACTTTTCCCTAGTATCAGACGTAATTCCCCTATAATTTACGAAACCTTTAGAGTAAAACTTATTGACCTTATCTTGGTGCAAATACTTATCCACCTTGCCAAGGATTTCACTTTTAGTATAAACTATCGCCATCTTAGTCACCCGCCTTCCTTTTTCTTCATTATATCATTATTTGTATAGACATTCCTTTATCCTAATTTCGGTCGCCACATGGTTATGTGTCTCAAAATCTGTTAAGATAAAAGCACCCCGCAGGAGAGCTTAATTGCTTGCTTTCCCACGGGGCGGGTTGTGGTTCTTTGCTAGAGCCAAAAATAGAATCCATCCGCACCTTTTAACGTTTCCCAAACAATTTAACGATGCCTACACTTTTTAACGATTGCTCCGCATCCCAGGTTTAGGTAGGTGCATCTTTCTTGCCGCCAATCTCCCCCAACTAATACTTCGCAGAGCCACCCATCCTATAGATAAAAATAAGGGCCCCCGAAGTTATCTCCATCAGCCAGAAAGCCTTTATTCCAAGCACCTTTAGCCCCTCCCAAAACAAAAAACCCGCCTTCTACGGCGGGCCAAGATTGTATCAATTTCGGTTACTTAATTTGGTGGACCCGAGGGGAGTTGAACCCCTGGCCTCTAGAATGCGAATCTAGCGCTCTCCCAACTGAGCTACGGGCCCGTGTGATCTGGATTTTGTAAGCTGTTTTCAGGGCAGGCAACAAATTTTCAAAGGTAAAAATTTATTGCCCAATTATTAGTATAACAGCTGGGAACCAGAAAAACAAGGAGCAAAAAAACCCCTGATCGTGTCAAGCTGCTAGGGGTTTTTAAAAACCGCACTGCAGTTAAATAATTTTTTGTTTCTTGAACCCCACTGCGCGAATATTCGCCCAATAATAGTTTACAAGTTAACTAAAAAGGTGTATGCTATAGTAAACAAGTTAACTATTGCGGGGGATATATTATGTCCGGCATCAGAGATATCTGGTTTTATGCAAACAATATTATTAAATCAGCAAGGCGGATGGTTAATGAAGAGCTGCGGCCGCTGAAGCTGAGCAGCGCCGAAGGCAATGTTTTGCTGCACCTTTTGGCGTGTGACCATATTCTACGGCAGGAAGACTTGGTGAAGGAGCTGGAAATTAGTAAACCGGCGGTTTCACGGGCTCTTTTTTCCCTGGAGAAAAAAGGTTTTGTTCGCCGGGAGAAGGATCCTTTTGACAAACGGGTCAGCAGGGTGTTTTTAACCGAAAAGGCTGCCGTAATCGGACCGCTGGTGGAACAGGTCTATGAAAAAGTTTTTTCCCTGGCTGCCCGGGAGGTTTCAGCAGCAGAGCTGCACAGTTTTATAGCGCTGTTCCGGCGTGTGTCCGCTAGTTTTTCCCGGGCAGGGCAACAAAAAAAGCAAAAGGAGGCCCCCAATGATTGTAAATGATCTTTGGGCAGCAGTGATCTTAATGGTCTATTACCTGGTCGGTTTAGTCACGCTGCCGACAATACTCAAGGTTAGAACAAGGCTGCCTGGTGAAGTAATCCGTAAAATCCAGCACGTGGGCTACAGTTTATCCATTTTTATTCTTCTAAAACTTTTTAGCACCTGGTATTTGGCTGTTGCTGCGGCTTTCCTGTTGGTGCTGCTGGCGTATCCGGCCCTTTTTCTGCTTGAAAGGACTGCGGTTTATAAAAAGCTTTTTGTGGACAGGGCCGGGCGCGGGGGAGAACTGCGCAAACAGTTGGTTTATGTGCAGGTTTCTTTCGCGATCCTCATCTTTTTGTTCTGGGGTTTACTGGGGGCTAAATGGCATTATATGGTGGTGCTGGCGGTGCTGACCTGGGGTTTTGGGGATGCTGCAGCAGCCCTGGTAGGAAAGTTCTTTGGCCGGATAACTATTGTACACCGCTGGGTGGAAGGGGCTAAAACTTTGGAAGGCACCGCGGCCATGTCCGCAGCTGCTTTTTTGGTGATTATTATGATCCTTTTTGCTTACAGCGGGCTCCCCTGGTTTATCTGTCTTGCGGTTGCTTTGGTAGCGGCGCCGATCTGCGGGGCTGTTGAACTATTTTCCCGCCGGGGCACCGACACCCTGACCGTTCCCCTGGCAGCCGCGGTTTTAATTTTCCCGCTGGTTTACCTGTTTTCCTGTGTGGGGTGGTAGGATGAGCTCTGAACTGCAGAAGGGAACTGACAGGCGCCAAAAAACGCTGCTGGCTTCTTTGTTGCTGAGCTTATGGGCGCCTTTAGCCACGGGTATAGCTGTGCTTTTGAGCCATTCTATTACCCAGGTTGCTGATTTTGTGCGGCGGACCCTGGAATTTTTGGTTTTGCTGTTGTCCTGGCTTGTTTTCCGTTATCTGACAAAAGGCCGGGGAGCGGATGAGGAAACAAAAAAAAGATGGGAAAAAATTGTCAACCTCAGCGTGGGCCTTACTCTAGGGGTGTCGGGGCTGGTGATGCTTTTTTTAGCGCTGTTCCGTTTCCAAAATTTCAGGCCGGGGGGCAATGTTATCCCCGGCCTGATTATCGCTATTTTAGGTTTTATCGTCAACCTCTGGTTTTGGCAGCGCTACAGCGCCCTGGAACGTGAAAGCCCCCAACCGATTATTGGTGCCCAGTGCCGGCTGTACCTGGCAAAAATTTTTGTTGATACCTGTGTTATTTTGGCTTTGGGTGCTGTGGCTTTGCTGCCGGGCCATGCTGTGACAAGGCACATCGATGCCCTGGGTTCGGTTGCCGTATCCATCTACCTTTTATGGAGTGCCTGGCGGACTTTAAACGTTAAACAAAGCGAGGCAGAACTGCCTGCAGAAGAATAAGCTAACTGTGGGCATGCAGGCGTAAAAGCAAGCAGGCAGGTTGCGGTTGCGAAGGCGGGTTTTAGGGCAACCTGGGGTTAAACCCCGGTAAATAATCTTAAAAGGGCGACGCCGGCCATCCCGATCAAGATGGTTAGGAACATGTTTTTAGTCAGCAAAGCGACGGCCAGGGAAGGAAGGGCTGCCCAAAAATAAGGGTTGGGCACAGGGTGCAGGGTTAGCCGCCCGTCGGCCAGGAAAAGAACCGGGCCCAGCAAGGAGGCTAACACGGCAGCAGGAATGTAGGCCAGCCAGGTTTTTACCTGCGGCGGCAGCTTGCGCCGGGACAGTAAAAGGATGGGGAGCAGGCGCGGCAGGTAGGTAACCAGGGCCATGCACAGGATAATTATAAAAATAGTATTCCGGGGATAAGCTGACATTTTTTCACAACCTGCAGTTAAATTTTCTAGTTAGTTTTGATTATATCAGACTTGGCGAAAAAAAACTGCAGGCCGGCAGCTTTTATAAATACATATATTACCAAACAGACATTGGTTTACAGAGTTTCTGCCGGGGTTTTTTCAAGAAACAGCCCCAAAGTGGCGCTGCAAAGGGTGGCGATGATAATATGCCAATGGCCGCTGGTTTTCCAGAAAAGCAGAAGGGAAAGGGCCGCGGAAAAAAAGGCGATGAAAATATGGCGCCGGTTGTCTAACTGTAAAACAAGCAGGGCAATAAACATGGCCGGCAGGGCGTAGTCCAGCCCCCAGCTTTCAGGGCTGCCGGTAAGCGTGGTGCCGGCCCAGGCCCCCAGGGTCGAACTGCCTATCCAGGCGCCATGGGCTACTAGGTTGGTGGTAAAAACCCCCGCCTTGTCGGGGATTTTTTCCTGAGGGAAGGTGACGCTGTAGAGGGCAAAGATTTCATCGGTAAACTGGTAGGCAAAAAGAGCCTGCTGCAGCCGACTAAAATGGTCTAGGTATGGCGCCAAGGTGGCGCTCATTAAAATGTGGCGCAGGTTAACCAAAAAAGTGGTCAGTGTGATCGTCAGGATCCCGGCGCCGGCGGCCAAAAGGCTTACGGCAATCAGCTGCGAAGAACCGGCATAGACGAACAGGGACATCAGGCCGCATTCCCAGGGGGCCAGTCCGGTGTTTGCAGCTAAAACGCCGAAGGCAAAGCCGATGGGGAAATAACCCAATACCAGCGGCAGGCTGCGGTAAAAACCATGGGCAATCATTCGGCAGGGTTCCCGGAAGGGTTTCCCAGGGCGGCAATGATTTCATAGAGCTGTTCTTCGGCAAGCTGTCCTTCCAGGGCAACGGTTGATTTTTCCTGCTGCCATGTTAATGTGTAAACCCCGGGCGCAGAGCGGAAGAGGTATCCGGGATAGGCGCCCACCTGCAGGGGCTGTGCCGGGCTTTGAAGGGCGGCGGCCGCCGGGAATTCACGTTCTGCTTCTGTAATATCCCGGGTAAACTGCTGGCGGAGGGAAAACCCGTGGCCCTCTTTGTCTGTAAATTCCTGGGATATAAGCAGGAGAGAGGAATCCGTGCGGGTAATTTTGCCTTCCAGAAAGTTGTAATTTTCAGCAGGGAATTTCACCTGCCATATTTCCTCGCTGGTCAGCCCTTGGGCGTCGGCTAAGGCTGCTGTAAAAGGCACTGTTTCTTTGAAAATATGTTCATCCGGTGGGGGCTGTGGATTCCCGCCCAACCGGGGGTTGTCGGCCGATTCTTCCTGCAGGGGGCTGCTCCTTTCACGCAGTTCAAAAGTTGCTGCGGGCCCGCCGGCCTGCCCTTTTTCCGCCTGGTCTGCTGTTTCTGCCGGGGACTGGGCCGGGAGCTTTTCTTCCACAGTACTGCGCAGGGTAAATTTTTCTGCAGGTTCTGCGGTGTCATTTTCGGTGGTAAAGAGGGCTGCATTACTGTCTATTGCTGTGCTTTCAGTTTGTGAACCTGCATCCGGGGCTGAATCGTATTTCTGTAAAAGGGTATCTTTATGGTTCATCAATGGAAGCAGGCGGGTTAAAAATATAGCCATAAAGACCCCTGCAGCGATGAAGGAGGCTAAGGGGCGCTGTTTTTGCCAAAAGGCCTGCCGGC
>JBMNNQ010000043.1:0-11438 GCA_050942615.1 Dethiobacteria bacterium
GAAGGCTGACATTGAGTTCATTATAAGCCCTGTAAATGGTAATATATTTGTCCTTGTTTTGCGGATCTACCTGCTCTTCATAGCTGTCCAACCGGTAGCCGCTTGTTTTAAGCTGTTTTTTGTCAAGGCCTGCTTTCTCCAGGGCTCCAAGCACTGCATTGGTCAGGCGGGCATTTTCTGCCGCAGCCGTTTGAGCCGCGGCATCTGTCGTTTCCACCGCCAAAACCACCCGGGCCAGATCCGGCTGCGCTGAAATCACCGTTTCCCCATAAACACTGATGATGCCCTTTTCCCCGCCGGGGTTTGCTTCCGCAACAGCAGGCACAATCAACACCGGTAAAATCAGGACCGTTAACAACAACATGCCAACAACAGACTTTTTGACAGTCCTTTTTCTCATAAAAATTTTTCCCCCTTCGCCTTAGGTAATGTTTACCCTAAGACGGTAGCAGCAAAAAAAGGTTCCATAGATAATGGAACCATATACTTTCTACAAGATTGCTTTTAAAGGATTCCAGCTTAGGCAAGGCTGCTGCTACATGACAAGCAACAACCCTTTTTGAAACTTCCGGCCGGAGACAAGTTAGCTCTGTGTTTGTACTAATTGCCATGCAATCTGCTGCCAGCCTTTCAGTGGAAAGCGTTTCCCCCACAATAGCTGTTTCTAAAAAATCCCGGCTGCCGCAAGTAAGGCAGGTGCAGTTTAAAGGGTTGAAGATAAAACCAAAATGGTAGGCCATGGCCTGCTTCCCCCTTTCTTTCCAGTTTTTCCACGTAACCTGTTCTATACTTCAGCACAAAATTGTCCTTTTCCTCCTTGGGGTAATAATGTAAAATTCTTAAAAACCGGCTTCCCGGACCCAAGGATGCCCTCATACAAGCCTGCCTGTTTTACCCAGTAATGTATAATAGGTAATGTAGAATCCTATTAGATAAGGAGGTTTTACCAAAATGAAATCACTGCGTGAGGAACTTTGGTTTGAAACAAAAAACAGGATGGAATTTATCAACATCACACCCCAGGTGCAGGCAATTGTAGATCGCAGCCAGGTCAAAGAAGGGCTTTGCCTGGTCAACGCCATGCACATCACAGCCAGTGTATTTATTAACGACGACGAAAAGGGGCTGCATGGGGACTTTAAAAAATGGCTGGAGGAACTTGCCCCCCATGAACCAGTGGACCAATATGCTCACAATACATTTGAAGACAACGCCGATGCCCACCTTAAGCGGCAGGTGATGGGCAGGGAGGTAGTGGTAGCGATTACCAAAGGCCAGTTAGATTTTGGCCCCTGGGAACAGATTTTTTATGGAGAATTCGATGGACGCAGAAAAAAAAGGGTGTTGGTCAAGGTAATCGGGGCTTAATGGCAATGCCCTCCTATACCACCGCAGCATAGAGAACGGCACAGGGGAACGGCCCTGCTTTCATCGCGGTTAGTGCGTTTAGTACGGTAAACAGCGAACTTACTGTTCGCTGTTTTTCATTTTCGCTCTATTCAGGGCCATCTGCAGGCATTTCCACCGGGAACAGCCGGTAAAGCGGGCTGCCGAAGAGGTGTAGCCCCCCTGCAGGTAAACATATAAATTTAGCACATAGGCAGGCAGGTAGACGCCCAACAGATAGGAAACAGCCTTCAGCCTCCCTTTTTTCCAGGCTTTCCATCTTGCATCCTTCCTTTTACTATTTTTTTCTAAAAATCAGATGTTCCATAAGCACTACTGCTAAAACACCCACCACAAAACCGTTGCCGAGCAGGGGCCTTAAAAAAACGGGAAATGTTTCCAAAACGCCGTCCGGCAGGAAAGAAATGATGATGCTTAGCATGAGAGGCAGCCCGATCACCAGGCCGTCTTCAAAATGAAAACCTTTTTGGGCATCGAAGACCATTATTAGCCCGGCCGCGATCTGTGAACACATGATGTAGAGAAAAACCCCGCCCACCACTGCGGACGGCAGGCCGCCAATAAAGGCGATGGCCGGCGGCAGAAAAGACACTGCCAACAGAATGAGTCCGGCCGGTATAAGCGTGTAGCGCGAGGCACAGCCGGTAGAGGCAATTACGCCTGGGCTCAGGGAAAAGTTGACCGGGCCGATCACACCGCCCAAACCTGCCAGAAGGTTGAGTATGCCTGTCAGGGAAAGCCCCCTGGTAACCCGTTCCGGCATCCGTTCCGGTTTTAACAGGCCGCCCACGGAGTAGATCGAGCCCAAGTCGTTAATGGCCAGGGCCAAAAAACAGACAAGAAAAGAGATGATGACGCCCGGTTCAAAGCTAAGATTAAGGTTCATCTTTAAAAAATTTGCAGTGATCTTTGTCTGCAGGGCCGGCATTTTTTCTACCCCTTGGGGAAATACCAGATAATAAATAGCCGTCCCGGCGATCAGCGCCCACATGATCAGGGTTGATTTCCAAAAACCGTCAACATACCTGTTTACTGCAAAGATACAGAGTACGAAAATCAGAACAAAACACATATTTGCCCAGGCCAGCTCCGGCACGGCGGAAGTTGTACTCAGGTTCAAAATCATGGGGGCCAGGGTAAAGGCAATCATGATTAAGATCGTGGCTACAACCGGCGGTGTAAACAGTTTTTTTAAGTAGTTGAACAGGCCGGCAGCGCTTAACAGAAAAAGAACCAGGCCCCCCAGGGCCATGGCGGTATAAACAGCGCTCACCCCGCTCGCCCGGCCGGCAACGATCCCCACCAGCAGTATTGTTGCCGGGCCCACTACCAACGGCAGCCGGTGGCCCCATAAAAGCTGGGCCAAAAGGGAAACACCTGTTATGAAAAATATTTTTTGCATATAGGTAATCTGTGCTGCAAATTCACTAAAATGCAAACCTGCCACTATATTCCCCACAATCACCACGATCGGAACCATAATAGCCAGCCACTGTAAACCCAAAAAAATTAGTTCGCCAAAGGGGGGCCTTTCATCCAGCCCGTATTTAAATTTTACCGGTTCCATTTATTGGCCTCTTTCCTTTGCAATATTTGGGGTGCCTGCACCCCGTTTCATGCCTTTCAAATACCCGCAAGTCCCCTTCCAGTTATGTGCAGCTAAGAAATATTACGGTATTTTCAACCAGCTATAATTTTTGACATCAAAATTACCTTCAACATCAAACCCCTGTTTTCCTTCCGAAAATTAGAGATGGCAGTTGCCGGCCACGATAAAGCTACATCAGCCTGCCTCCTGTTAATTTCCAAAAACTACAGCCGGGGCACCATTGTTTTACTGCCGGGCCTGATCTATAATTATAGAACATCAGTTCTGTAAGGGGGGTGCCGCTTTATGCCCGGATTAAAAGTAATTATGCTTGCAGACATGGAATCCTTTTATGCCAGCGTTGAGATTGCCAAAAACCCCGCCCTGCGGGGCAAACCGGTCGCAGTTTGCGGCGATCCGCAGCAGCGGCGGGGCATTGTTTTAGCCGCAAGCAAGGAAGCCAAAGCCTGCGGCATCAAAACAGGCATGGCTGCGTGGGAATGTGCAAGTTTATGCCCACAGGTGGTCTTAGTCAGGCCCCATATGCAGGATTACATCAACACCTCTTTAAAAATCACGGATGTCCTGGCCGGGTTTAGCGATCGGGTTTCCCCCTATTCCATTGATGAACAGTTCCTCGATATGACAGGATGTGAAAGGCTTTTCGGCCCCCCGGAAAAGATGGCCGGACTGATCATTAAAAAGGTCCGGGAAAAAACCGGCATCCGCTGCCGCGTGGGTATCGGGGAAAATCCCCTGCAGGCCAAGATGGCCTGCGACCGGTTTGCTAAAAAAAACAGGGCCGGGGTTTTCAGATTGTCACACCAGAATTATGCGCAGCATACCTGGCCCCTGCCGATCAGGGATCTGTTTGGTGTGGGAAGCCGTATGGAACACCGTTTTTTTAATATCGGGGTGCGGACCATCGGGCACCTGGCAAAATTGCCGCGGGAGGACTTGAAGTTCAGGTGGGGTGTGAATGGGGAGCTTTTATGGTTAAATGCCCGGGGGATCGACTATTCAACAGTAAAGCCATCGTCAAACACAGAGGATACCCGCAAGGGAACCAGCCATTCCATAACCCTGCCCCGCGATTACCGTTTCAAAAAGGAAATAGAGGTTGTTTTATTGGAAATTACAGAAACAGTCTGCCGGCGGGCCAGGGCCTGGGGCAAGGCAGGGCGGGTTGTCCACGTTTACTGCAGGGGTGCCGATTTTGACCTCCCTACGGGCTTTTCCAGGCAGGTAAAAATGTCTGCACCGACAGCGATAACCATGGATGTCTATACCTATGTCTTAAAGCTGTTTTATGCCCATTGGGACCGCAGACCGGTCCGGGCCTTGGGTGTCGGCCTGGCAGACCTTAAAGATCTGCGGGAAATACAGCTGTCCCTGATAGATCCCAGGGAAAAGAAAATGGCCCTGGGCAGGGCCATGGATACCGTTAGAATCCGCTACGGCCCGACAAGTCTGTTTAGGGCATCTTCGCTAACGGCAGGTGGGATGCTTTTTGACCGGGCCACTAAAATCGGCGGGCACGAAGCCTGATCGGTTGTTTTAACTTTTAACCGCCGGTCCCTTTACCGCATATCACACGGGGCAATATACTATAGCGGCTGCACCCGGGGAACTATTAAACAAATCCTAAAAATAAACCCAGAACACCTTTTTATTTTTAAAGGGCCCCCGGAATAGAAAGAAATTACAGGGGAAATTTTTTGGCCAAAGGCTTGTGTTTGAACGTTTTTGTCTTGGCAGCGTAGTCGGCAACAAGATGGCCCGCACCAAACAGACTGTATTTGTAGATAACCAGCCCGTCAAGGCCTACCGGGCCGCGGGAGTGTATTTTGCCGGTGCTGATCCCCACTTCAGCGCCAAAACCGTAGCGAAACCCGTCGCTGAAACGTGTTGAACAGTTCCAAAAAACATTGCCTGAATCGACCAAAGCCATAAAGCGGGCCGCCTGATCTTTACTGGCGGTAATAATACTGTCCGTGTGACCGGAACCATATCGGTTGATATGGTCGATGGCGGTATCAAGGGCAGGCACTACCCTGATGGCCAGTTTGTGATCCAGGTATTCTGTCTGCCAGTCCTTTTCAGTGGCTGCTGCCACGGGTATCAGCGCCTGCGTGCGGGCACAGCCGCAGAGGCTGACCTGTTTTTTATCGAGGGCTTCCTTCAATTGCGGCAGAAACCGGGCAGCAATCTTTTCATGCACCAGCAGGGTTTCCACTGCATTGCAGACCGCTACATATTGGGTTTTGGAATCGACTACAATTTGCACGGCCATTTCCAGCGCAGCGTCTGCATCAACATAACAGTGGCAAATGCCGTCCGCATGCCCCATCACGGGAATCCGGGAATTATCCATAATGTAGCGGACAAAGTCGTTTGAACCCCGGGGGATAATCAGATCGATAAATTCGTCCATTTTCAACATTTCGCCCACCTCTGCCCTGGTTTCCAGCAGTTTGAGCCAATTTGACGGTATCCCCGCTTCTGTAGTAGCCTGCATAATAATTTCCGCCAGGATACGGTTGGTTTCCAGGGCCTCGGAGCCACCTTTAAGCAGGATCCCATTGCCGCTTTTCAGGCCCAAAGTGGAGATCTGCACCAAGGCATCGGGCCTTGATTCAAAAATTACCCCGATTACACCAATGGGGCAGGTAACCTTATAAAGTTCAAGGCCTTCGTCCAGTTCGGTGGCCAGCATTGTCCTGCCGACCGGATCTTCCAGTTCAACCAAGCTGTTAATCCCGTCAACCACAGCCGCTATGTCTGTTTCGTCAAACTTCAGCCTTTTTAAAAGTGGAACTGCCAAATTTTCTTCAGCGCTCCGTTTTAAGTCTTCCTGGTTGGCCTGCACGATTTCACCTTGACGAGCAAGCAAGGAGCCGGCAATCCGGGCCAAAGCCTTGTTTTTCAAATCCGTGCCGGCGGCTGCCAGCTGGAGGGAAGCTTCTTTTACCTGACTTGCAATTGCTTTCATTTTTATTTAGACACCCCTTTAGATTAGTATTAAACATCCGGCTTGAAAACCCCTACCGGCCCAACATCATCCTGGGCAGAAAGAGGGCTACCTCTGGAAATGCGGCCACAATTACTACCACCACCAGGATGGGAATTACAAAAGGCAGGGCCCCCAGGTAGATTTCTTCCATTGAAACATCTTTGGCTGTGCCGGCAATGGTAAACAGATTGAGGCCCATGGGTGGTGTTATCAAACCGGCATCCATCATCAGCACGCAGATTACCCCGAAGGCTACAGGATCAAACCCCAGCTGCAGGATCAACGGGAAAACCACCGGCAGTGTCAAAACCATCATCGATACCGCGTCTATAAAACAGCCTAAAAAAAGATAAACAAGCAGTATGGCCCCCAGGATGAGGTAGCGGGATACAGCCAGCCCGGCAACCCACCCCACCAACTGCATCGGGATGGTGGAAAGCCCTAAAAAATAGGTATACACGGTAGCGCCGGCAATCAAAAAAAGAACCATCGCTGAAACCCGGACAGCGTCCTGCAAGGCGACAAAAAGGTTTTTTAAAGTTAGTCTTTTTTTCAACAGGGTGAAGAAAAAAAGCAGGGCTGCACCCGCCGCCCCGGCCTCGGAAGGGGTAAACCAGCCCAGATAGATGCCGCCCATGACTACTAAAAAAACCAAAAGGATTTCCCACACGTTTTTTAACGCCAGAAGTTTTTCCCCCCAGCTGACCGGTGCGGGGTTTACCGGTGCCAGGCTGGGATCATGCTTGACCTGCAGCACTATCTGGATAATAAAAGCTGCTGCCAGGACAATTCCGGGCAAAATACCGGCAATCAGCAGTTTGCCTACAGATTGTTCCGTCAGCATTCCAAAAACCACGAAACCGATACTGGGCGGAATCAGAAAACCCAGGGTGCCGCCCCCGGCAATCGTCCCTGTCGCCAGTTTGGGGGAATAATTATATTTCCTCATCTCCGGATAGGCTATGCCGGACATCGCGGCCGCTGTAGCTACTGAAGAACCGGAAACAGCGGAAAAACCGGCACAGGCAGCGATGGTTGCTGCCGCCAGGCCCCCGGGGAGCCTGCGGAGCCACTTGTCAAAAGCCTTGTACAGGTCTTCAATCAGGCCGCTGACACTGGCAAAACTGCCCATTATTAAAAAAAGGGGGATTACAATATACGCATAGTTGCTGGAAACTTCATAGATTGTTCTGGCCACGACAGGCAAGGCTGCATGGAATGAAGCCAGATACCAGATTCCCAAAAAGCCAATCAGCATTAAAGCCAAGGCGATGGGCATGCCAAAAAACAAAAGAAAAAATACTCCGACCGTACCGGCAATTCCTGTAGTTATGGGATCCAAGGTTTTCCCCCCTACTTTCCTGGAAACCTGAATATGTTTATTTTAAGGCGTGCAATTCAAATCTAATATTTTAACTTTTTAACAGTTTATTTATAGAAACAAGAAAATCAAATATAAATTCCAGAAAAAGAAACGCGCCCCCGAAGGGGACAAGCAGCCGGAAGGGAAACTGGGGAATTCTCAGCACATCGGAAACAATCCTGCCTGTATCTCCCTTTGCAACCGCCCAACCCTGCCAGACTATAATGCCCACGATAAATAAACAAAGCAAATTAACGAAAACCTCCACAATAAATTGAGCGCGGGCAGGAAAGCGTGAAACAAAAATGGTAACCCTGGGATGACCCTTTACCTGCTGGGTATAAGCCAGCCCCAAAAGGATGACAATCAGCAGCATAAAGGATGACATCTCCACCGCACCGGAGATTGGCTTTTTAAAGGCTGTCCGGGTGATTATATCGGCTGTTGTCAACAACATCATGGGTATCAACACAAACATGCTTATTGTTGATACAATGCGGATTATACGTTGAACTTTTTTTTGAACAGTGACTAGCCATTCCATCTGTTTTACTCCTTTCAACACAGCCCGCAGGGGCAATCAGGGCAACCAATTTGCCTTTGAAATTGCCCCTGCGCCCAATCCCCGCTTCTAGTCCAACATTGCCCGTCAACCCTGACAGCCCCAAATGTTTTACCGGTACTGTTCCACTTCTGCAGCCCATGCAGGCGGAAAGGAGGGAAATTCAACACCGTGTTTATCCAGAACCGCCTTGTAATTTAGTAAGGCCTCTTTGCCCGGCAAACCCCTCTTTTCCATATTGTTAACCCATTCCTGGACAACCTTTTCACTAAAACGATCATACCAGCGCGCTGCTTCCTCTGCAGGCAGCTCATAAAATTCAACGCCGGCGGCGCTTAATTCCGCATTGCACCTTTGAATAACTTCCTCGGTTAACCCCCCGGTCAGCTGAAAGGGGTTTTTGGTCACTTCTTCCACAATCGTTTGCAGATCTGCAGGCAGCTTGTTCCAGGTATCCTTGTTGATAATCACGCCTTCGGTAACACAACCAAATGTAGCGACAACTGCATGTTTACCCAACTCATGCAATTTATAAGCCTTATAAAGCATGGGGCAGGTGACAATGCCATCAATGTTGCCCGTTTCCATGGCTAAATAAACATCGCCCAGCGGCATGAAGGCCGGCTCTGCCCCCAAAGCTTCAATCATGTAGGTTTGTAGCCCGCCCGGGGTTCTAATCCGCAGACCTTTTAAATCCTCCAGGGAACGCACCGGTTTCCTGGTCCAGATAAAGGAAGATACACAGCCATTTAGCGAAAGAACTTTCACATCATCAGCAAACTCTGTGTGCAACATACGCTCATACATTTCATTGCCGATCTCCACAGCAACGTCTTTGCCCAGCACCTGGGCCGGCATGGAAAGGACGTCGCTAATCGGAAAACGATCGGGGGTCCAGGTGGCCGTAAAATAGCCCATATCGGCAAGCCCGTCCCGCACTATGTCATAATGTTCAGCCGCTCCACCCAACGCCGCACCGTAATAGGGTGTATATGTGAGGCGGCCTTCACTTCTGTTTTTTAGCTCTTCCAACATCGGTGTCCAAACATTTTGACATTCCTCGCCGGCAGGAGGATGCCAGGTGCTAAATTTCAAGGTAAACGTTTCTGCCCCCGCCGGCAGATCCCCTGCCTGCGTTTTCTCAGGCGTAGCAGGCGTACAGGCACCCATGCTTAACACTAACAATAATATTATACTGCTGTTGACTATTGTTTTCAGTAACTTTCTCTTTTTCATAAAAACCCTCCCCTTAATAGATTTTCAACCCTTTAAAACAACTTAAGCAACAATTACGCCTTTGAAGAACCACTTACCAGTTTGAAATGTTTTTACCCCTTCTTTCAGTTTGCTTTTCATGCGTTCCAGACTTACCTAACATTATAACAAATAAATCAGGAATTTCTTCCTTAATAAATATTAAAAAAAAATCAGGGGATAGATTTCCCCTGAAAAATATATTTTGTAGGAGGTTAGGTTTTAACTGTGTCACTATTAAAACAATTCGCCATTATATAGAAAAACCCTGCTAAATTTTAGAAAATATTTAAAATTATTTTTCCTATGAAAATAATAACCACTTTCATTATTATTTGAAAGCGGTCTTTTAAAGTTCCAGATCTGTTTATTCCTTTTTTTCCTGAAATTGCAAGACACTTTGATAAATAATTTTTGCCGGCCGGGTTAAAATAGTGTTGTAAAAAGGGTCTGTAATGGCCGGGCGCAGATTGCTGCAAGGTCTGCAAAGGCTTTGCAGCAGTCGGCCAAAGGCTGGTCGCGGGTCGGCAAACCGGTTCGGTATCAGCCGGCGGAAAAATCATATTCTGTTTTCCCCTGGCTCCGGGATGGTCAAAAAAGATCATTACGGGGATCACAGGGAAGATGTAATATGGTTGAGCGCAGATCAGTATAGGTTCCCTGCAATTTCTAGTTTTTACACCTGTGTTTAAATACACAACTTGAGAATATAGAGGTCGGTAATAGTGGGAAGATTATTACCGGCTTCCCGGGGGATGTATGCCGGTCGAGCCAAGGTTGTCACAGGTTCTGGCAGCGATCTGCTACAGTCAAAGGATTGTAACAGGTTGTCTCCGGGAGCTGTTACAGCCGGAAGCCAAGGTCATTGCAGGCTCTTTTTTAATGTTTACCGCCCTATCTAGTTTGACTGGAGATAAAGCCTGACCCTGGATCAAGTATTGATAAATAAAGCCAACCACAAGGCACTTCCCTTATGGTTGGCACAAGGTTCATTTTTCGATTCCCTGGTGGGCCGCCGTTTCAAAACTTTTTTGTTTATAAAAAGCTGTTAATTTCTTTCTTTGTCTTTCTTAAGTTTTTGCGCCATATGGCCGCCAATTTTACCCGTTTCCCTTGAAGTAAGGTTGGCCCAGCCGCGGCGTGCTATATCGTCTTCCAGCCCCAGTTCCTTGGCTATTTCCTCCTTTAACCCGTTCAAACCACTTTCTGCTTCCTTCTTTTTCTTTCGCTTTTTTTTTCTGGTCACTACCCCACCCCTGGTCTAAAGTATTTTAACTTCCCTTTTAGCTTGACCATAAACAGGGGCTATTATGTAACCATTCCCACCGGGTTGCAATACGACTTCAGCCAGTAAATAGATAAGGCAAAGCCGGTTTCAGGAAAGTGACGCCGGCAAGGAGGCGGGATCTATTATTGCAGCTTCCCCCCAAAGGCGTTCCAAATTATAGAATAAGCGCTCTTCTGTTAAAAAGATGTGGACTATCAAGCCGCCAAAATCTAATAAGATCCAGCGTCCTTCCCGGTATCCTTCTACATGCCATAAAGGGCGTTCCTTGCCCGGAATATTTTCCAACAGGTGATCGCACAACACCCTGGTATGAACCCGGGATGTTCCACTACAGATGATAAAATAATCTGCAATCAAGGATACCTTGTCAATTTCCAAAAGAAGAATATCCTGTGCCTTTTTTTCCTGCAGGAGTTGAACAGCCTTCAGGGCAAGCTCCTTTACGGTTAAGGACAAAAAAACCATCTCCTCCCTGTTTCTCCAATTAAGGTTAATAGTTTCAGGGCGAAAAATTATTGCCGACAATCACCGTCACCATTGCGGGATGATCCGGCAAATGTTCTTTAAAAAACTCAGCATCCGGAATGAACTGCGCAACATCTTTCGCCGGTTCAACCTGTTCCAGGCGTGAAATTACCTGGCAGCGTTGATATTCAAAATTATCGGCATTGTCAATTTTGACTACCTGGAAACCTTCTCTTTCCAATATTTCACCAACCTGGGTGGCAATGCCGGCCACCCCGCAACCGTTCAAAATTTCCACTGTAACCAATTCGCGGGGCAAAATAAAGTTTTCCCCCAGGCCCTTGCACAGGGCGGCAAGCTGGGCGTGATCAGGTTCCAAATAAAGTTCCCCGTCAAAATCCCGCCAGTCCCCCGGCAGGGGAATTACCTGATCGGGGGCATCAAAAAAAGGCTCCAAGGTTACCTGAAAGTCTTGCAGTTCTTTCCAGGAAAGGTCTG
>JBMNNQ010000044.1:0-11166 GCA_050942615.1 Dethiobacteria bacterium
TGGGACAAAAGTGATCCCACCCCCCCCAATTCCCCCGTTTTTAGCCTACCTATGAGGAATTGAAACAAACACAACTCCCATCCCCAGGCAACTGCAAAATCTTCGTTTTTAGCCTACCTATGAGGAATTGAAACCCGCCAACTTAAATGTAGTATACCGGTGCTTTTCTGTTTTTAGCCTACCTATGAGGAATTGAAACCCGGCTCCCACGCACACGCTTTTTTAGCTTAACCGTCGTTTTTAGCCTACCTATGAGGAATTGAAACGGGGAATGGCCACCCCACATCTACCAAGATTTTCTGTTTTTAGCCTACCTATGAGGAATTGAAACATGTAGTCAGTTGCCTTTAATTCGTGTTCGTGTTTGTTTTTAGCCTACCTATGAGGAATTGAAACAGCCAGGGAAGGTCGTCAGCTACACTGATCCGAAAGTTTTTAGCCTACCTATGAGGAATTGAAACAGAAGTTGTACAAGTCAATATTATTTAATACAACTTCGTTTTTAGCCTACCTATGAGGAATTGAAACTGCATTTATTCCCCGCTGTTACGTGAACGTCTGATACGTTTGTCTTTGACGCTTACATTGCGCCAGTAAAAACCATGTTTAGGCAGGGTGGAAGGGTATGCACAGCAGGGGCAAATATTGATGCTGGGAAAATTGTTTTCCTTACCTCTTTGAAGGTATTCCCGGGGGGAAATATTGAAATTATGAACGATTTGCATTGTCCACCTTTCCTTTCCAATTTGATTAAATTTTATCAAATTGGAAGGGAAAGGTGGAGTGGTTTATACCGTCATAATCTGATTAAAATGATTTGGTTTTGTAGAAGACTATGTGCTAATTCACAGTTGTCCACACAATCACCCCATTTTAGGTTGAAAAGGTTGGCCTACTTTTTCAACTTTTTCAACCGCTTTAATGGTGATTGTACCATCTTTGAAACCACTATACTATGTGAAGGTTTCTTTGACGCTTACGACCATCAGGACCAAAACGCACTGGAGGAACTGCTCCCCTGGTCAGAAAACGTTGCCCCAGGAATGTGCTACCAAGATAAAACCATCCTAGTAAAATTTTAGTTGTTCAGCTCATATTAACTAAGCAACCAGCCTCCGTCCACATAAAGGGTGTGTCCTATAATGTAGTCAGCATAGTCAGATGACAGAAACAGCACTGCTTTAGCAATATCAGTTGGCTGACCAATTTTTTTCAATGGAACCTCTGACATTAGCCATTCCACTTGTTCAGGTTGGGACAACCTTTCCTTGCTGAGGTTTGTTTCCACCACCCCTGGACCTACAGCATTAACATTGATATTGTATGGAGCAAGTTCAAGGGCAAGGGCCTTGGTTAACATTTTTACGCCACCCTTGGAGGCGCAATAATGTGCTTGATTTATTATTGCAATTTCGGCATTAATTGAACTTATATTAATAATTTTACCCTTCCGTTTTTCCTGCACCATTTGCCGGGCAGCTTGCTGCGCACAAAGAAAAAAACCCTTTAAATTTACATTCATCACACTATCCCATTCTTTTTCTGTTAATTCCAAAAACGGGGTGCGTGTTCTAACCCCCGCATTATTAACCAAAATATCAACTGCTTTATATTTACTGTAAATTTTGGAAAATAAATTACTAACAGAATCAAGACTAGTAACGTCCAGAAACCCACATAAATGCATCTGTTTTTCTAAAGATCTATCCAACATATTATAAGTTTCTTGGGCACCATCCATATTGTAATCAGCAATAATAACACTAGCACCCTCTGCAGCAAATGCTTTCGATATTCCCCGTCCAATACCACTTCCTGAACCAGTAACCAGTACAACTTTTTCATTAAAACAAAATTTCATTATTGCCCGCCTCCTAAAGTTTTGGTTGGTACGCCTTAACGAAATCATTTATAAAATATTAAAGCAGCTAGCCCTGAAAATTATCCCCTGAAGACAGTGTTGCACGTCCCTGAATTTGCAAAGTTCAATTTCCAGGAAACTATCCTAGTTAAACAGCAAGAATTATGCCATAATCATTTAAATAAAATATTTTTTTTACTTTTCATTACTAAAAATAATTGTAGCTGCTTCACCTGTAAATACATTGTTGTTTTCTGGAACAGCAGACAAAAAAGGACCCCTCAGAAAATATGGGGAACAGATTCTAATGAAAATATTAAAAATGAAGGGTTAAAGAAAGCCCACCCTAAAAAAGTAACCCCCAAATAGATGTGTCAGGAATGATACATTGTCTCATACCTGTAACAACCTTAACATATCCTGAAACCTTACAAGTATTTTACCCCGGCAGGGGCAAAAAAGTCTTGAAAAATATAAATAAACAGGGTTGCGGGAAAATAAGTTTGTTGCAAATATAAGATAAAGTAACGTTTATGACACTTTGACTTTGGTCCATATTGCCAATGTATAGGTTTTCAGCACTTGTATTGGTAAATTTAATGGATCCTATCCCTAATTTCACCATGAACCCTTCATTTCTTCCTTGATTTTTTAAATAAAATGGCATAATTCTTGCTATATAATTATGGCAGTCCCCTTAAATATAGACTGCAGCACCTTAGTTGAAGTTCTCCAAGATTGCAGTAAAAAAATGTTAGGTAAAGGGAGGAAATACTGTTGTCTTCTTCTAAACAAGAAAAGTATAATACGGGTTGTTACCTTTGTTATCACAGTTGCGGTGCAGAAGTAACGGTCGAAGACGGAAAAGTAGTTGGCATACAGGGTCTTAAGAATCACCCGCTTAATAAGGGTAAACTTTGCCCCAAAGGTGAGGTGTTGAGCGATCTTTTATATCATCCTGCGCGGCTGCAATACCCCCTAAAAAAGGTTAACGGAAAATTTGAAAGAGTCAGCTGGGAACAGGCCCTTTCGGAAATAGGTGCCAAATTGCTCAAACTGAAGGAAAAGCATGGTCCTTCGGCTAATGCATTTTTTTGTGGCTCTATTGGTGTTGAGAGCCTGGAAATGGTTACCCTCACACACAGGTTCCGGGCTGCCCTGGAATCCCCACAATTCTTTTCTGTGGAAAGTATATGTTATCGTATGAGGATTCGCAGCCGGCAGGTTACTTTCGGTAAATATCCTGTTGAAGAAATGACTTCACCACTTTATATCCTTTGGGGGCATAACCCAGACGCCTCAGATTTTCCCCTTTCTATAGCTATCAAAGAAAATCTGAAAAAAGGATCCAAGGTAATAGTTATAGACCCTAGGCGGATCCCCGTTGCAGACAAAGCAGAAATGTATATAGCAATCAGGCCTGGAACAGATGGGGCCTTGGCATTGGCCATGATCAATGTAATCATCAAAGAAAACCTTTATGATACTGAATTCGTTCGGAAATGGACCTATGGCTTTGACAAACTGGTTCCCCACGTCCAGCAATATACCCCGGAGTGGGCAGAAAAAATTACCTTTGTACCTGCTGATGATATCCGTAAACTAGCCCGTATATTTGCAAGCACAAAAGGCGCGGGAATTTTCCAGGGCACCTGCACCCAGGATCATTCCGCCAACGGCACCCAAACAGATCGGGCCATCGCCATTCTCCAGTCCATTACAGGAAATATTAACGTTCCCGGAGGATGGGTGGTCAGCCCAAGGTTGAAACTGGCCAACCTCACCTTGCCTGAAAAAGGCAAACCCCTTGGTGCTGATGAATACCCCTTCTTTTATGAAATTTGGGGCAGGACCAGTGCTTATGGGGTACAAAATATGTTCCATGAACATGTACCTGGCCTAATAAAATCGTTGATTGTTGTTGGTGGCAACCCTCTGGTGACCATGCCCGATTCCAATGCGTTGAAAGAAGCATACAGAAAACTTGAACTTTTAGTAGTCTACGAAATGTTCATGACAGAAACAGCCCAGGAGGCCGATTATGTCTTACCAGCTGCCAGCCAGCTGGAATATGCTTCCCTAGCCTACAACTACAACGTATGCCATTGTCTCCCTTACATGATGCTCCGGGAAAAAGCAGTCGAACCCCTGTATGAAGGCAAATCTACCCTTTATTTTTTCCGTGAACTAGCCAAGGTATGTGGCGTTGGAGACAAATTCCCCTGGGAAACGGAAGAAGAGCTGGTTGCGCATGAAATAGGCCCAAGCGGCGTTGATCTGGAAACCCTTAAACAGCAAAAAGACGGGGTCTACTATACGGAAAAAAATTATTTCGTTGATGAAAAAACCTTCTATACGCCCAGTGGTTTAATTGAGATCTACAGCGGGGCCCTCAAAGATGCCGGTCATGATCCATTGCCAACTTACCTGGAACCCACCAAGAGTCCCCAGGGGCTACTTTGGGAAAAGTTGGGGGAACAGTATCCTTTAGTTTTGGCCACAGGCGTTAGAAGGCTTCACTCCACTAACAGCCAAATGCGCAACATTGAGGCCTTGCAACTTGCGGAACCTCATCCCCTAGCCGAACTATGCCCCAAGACAGCAGCAAAATATGGTGTAGAACACGGTGATGATGTAATCATTGAAACAGACCGGGGTTGGGTCAAAATGAAAGCCCACGTGGATGAAAGGGTTATGGAAGGAGTTATTCTTGTGCCCCATGGGTGGGCTGGAGATGCTAACTGCAACCGCCTGACTGATGCCAACTGTCGCGAACCGATCATGGGTTATCCCCAGTTTAAGGGCATCCTCTGCAGTATCAAAAAGGCAGATTAAGGTAAAGCAATTTGGTATCACTAGTTTCATAAAACCCATAGCCCTTTAACAGATACAGGCAGCACTTAGCTACGAATAAGTGGGCATCGCAGAAAAAACGATGCCCACTTATTTATGAGGAACATCAAAACTTTAGGAAAAATTTAGGGGGGTTATTGAAGTTTGTGAAAATATTTTAATAATAATACTAGCCGGCGCAATTATGGACAGGGTTCAGGTTTAACAAAACGGGAACAAATTTTTTCCGGCTCATGCCCCTAGATATAATAGAAATCCATTGAAATTATTCAGGCTAAACCTTTTTAGCCTAATATTTTGGGCTACATTTGCCAACCACCGGTTACTTCGACTAAAACACCGGTCATATATGAAGCTTCGTCTGAAGCTAGGAAGGCAGCAACATTCCCGATATCCTCTGGTTCTGCTATCCTTCCCAGGGGTACTTGTTCAATCATAGGCCTTAGGAATTTTTCAGGAAGCCCCTCCAGTAAAGGAGTGTTAACAATACCCGGCAATATAGCATTAACATTAATATTATTTCTAGCCAGTTCCTTTGCCACACTCTTAGTAAATCCCAACATCGCAGCCTTAGTCGTTGAATAGGTTGTTTCGCCAACCGCCCCAACCCTGCCATACAGCGAAGCGATATTTATTATTTTTCCGTAATTCCTTTGCACCATATGTTTGGCAATGCTTTGCGTACAAAAGAAAACACCTTTAACATTTACTTGAAGCAATGCGTCCCAATCTTTTTCGACAATATTCTTAAACAAATTTCCCCGGTCAATTCCGGCATTATTGACCAGAACATCTATTTTGCCGCACTTCCCTAGTGCTTTAGCTACCATTTGTTCTACTTCTGTTTTATCCCCAACATTTGCATAAATTGCGCAACATTGCCTGCCATATTTTTCTATTAATTCAATTGTTTCTTCCATATTAGTACTATTGCTTTGCAGATCGCTTGTAATTAAATCTGCACCCTTACGAGCTAAGGCAAGGGCGATACCCCTTCCCATACCTTGGGCTGCACCCGTCACCAACGCCACTTTCCCTTTTAACATTGTTATTACCGTCCTTGTTATAATATATTTAGGTTTTTAAGGGTTACCCATAACCTTTACATACCCCCGTCTCCATCTTTAAGCGCAACACCCATAATCATTTCCTAATTATCAGAGGCCAGGTACAGGGCCGCGTAAGCAATATTTTTGGGTTTTACTATGCAGCCTAAGGGGATATTAATGTAAAATTTTTTTAATTTCAAAGTATATACCTTGTAAAGAAGCGTCCGTTAAAATTGGAAAGATACAGTTTGCACGATTATTAAAAGGGGCCCATTCAATAGCCAGTGCTTTTGTTAGCATAATTACGGCGCCTTTTATTGTTGTATAACTGGCGTTATGTGGATGCGGCCGCAACTTTTAAATAAGAGGGGGTGTTTATTACTACCCCATTGCCTGTCTTTTTTAATTCAGGCAACGAATATTTGATCCCCAGACACTTTTTTCATTGATATCAAATATATGTTCCCGCTCTTTTTCGGTGACCTCTTCGACCGGTTTTAGTTCTTGCAGCATACCAACATTATTCAAAATGATGTCCATTTCCCAGTATTTCCCCCAGCGCATACAACTATTTTTTAATCGCCCAATATATTTTTCCTTTTAACCCTATAATTTAAGTGGCAAGTACAAAAATAGATCCGGCCAAGCAATCATCAATGCAATGGTGATAAAAATCATAAACAAAAATGGGAAAATTCCGAGGTATATTTCCTTTAAAGTAACGCTGTCTCCAGCTGTCCCTTTTATGGCAAAAAGGTTCATTCCTACAGGTGGTGTCATTACTCCAACTTCAGCCATGGTAATGACAATAAGCCCAAACCAGATTGGATGCCAGTTCATTGCTGCTGCTATCGGCAGCACCAAAGGCGTTGTTATGATGATCATGGCTGTGGCGTCTACAAGGCAACCAAGGACTAAGTAAACCACGAGTATTAAGATTATCATTAAAGTCGGCGGTATAGACAATGTGGTAATTGTACCCGTTATTGCCCTCACCAAACCTGAATAGCTAAGCATTTGAGCAAATAAATTTCCAAAACCCACTATTATAAGCAATGAACAACTTAGTTTCCCAGAGCTGACCAAGGCATTCCAAAAATTTTGAAGAGTAAATTTTTTACGCCAAATAAGTATCAATAGGGCCCCAAAAGCTCCCATTGCTCCCCCTTGCGTAGCGGTAAACCAACCGAGATAAAGCCCCCCGATGATCAGAATAAATAAAAACAATGTCGGAAAGATACCCTTTAGGGAAACAATTTTTTCTTTAAAAGTCACTTTTTCCACAAAAGTAGGCGCCATTTCTTTTCTAAATGTTGCAATAAGGTAGATCCCCATTGCATAGACAACTGCCGTTATTACCCCCGGTACAACACCAGCAATTAGTAACTTGCTGATGGAAGTCTGAGAAATAATACCATAGATGATCATCAAAACGCTGGGGGGTATCATGCATGCTAATGCGCCAGCACTTCCAATAACCCCTGTAGAAAGCCTGTTGTCGTATCCTGCCTTTTGCATTTCCGGAAGGGCTATTTTGGTAAATAAAGAGGCACTGGCCATTGTCGATCCAGAGCAGGCACCAAATAAGGTCGCTGCAAAACTTGTGGCAATAGCTAATCCGCCCCTTAACCCTCCAAACCATTTACGGGCAGCAATATATAATTCATCTGTTATTCCAGCTTGAAAGGTGAGCTCCCCCATTAGCAAAAACATAGGTACAACTGAAAGTGTGTAACTTGATATTCCACTAATTACGATGGAGGATAATTGTATAAACGCAGTATTCAAATTTCCAAAATAAACAAAACCTAGAAAAGAAATTATCGCTAATGCAAATGCTACCGGAACTTTTAAAAAAACTAAAAATATTAGAGCGCCGACAATTAAGAGCGCCAAAAGAATCCCTCCTTACGCTTTTCAAAAAGCAGCCTGGTTATTTAGAAAATATGGACTTGATTACTTTTACCAAGGATTGGAAGCTAACAAAACAAAACACTGCAGCAGTAAAAAGCTTGGCATAGTAAATAGGGTAAGGAATAAGCCCGCTTAGATATTCCTTAGTCTGGGCGCTTTTTAAAGCCTGTGGCACGATATACCAGGTAATCATAACTATAATACAGAAAACCAATAAGTTGACGAAAACAGTAATTGCCTTTTTAATCGTTGTATTAGTTATCTGATTAGTTAAAACATCAACAGAAATATGTGCTTCTGTTAACTGCACTTCTAATAAATATCCAAATACAATGAAGGGCATAAACAGTGTAATTAATTCACTCGAACCGGGTATGGGGGTTGAAAATAATTTCAACAATACCACATCGGCAGTTGTCACTAACAACACAATAAATACTGTGCCTGCAGAAATAATAGCCGTAATTTTGGAAATATATAATAAAGAATCATCAATTTTTTGCACGTTACCACCTCCTGATGTTTTCTATGTCTAAAACACCATTTAAGATGGTTCAAACGCCCTTGTACTTGTAACCAAATAACCAGACGTTTGAACCATCAAGGCTTCACAGTTCCATACCTAAAAATCCTTAGCCCCGTTAGTATTAACTAGCTAACTTCTGCATTCCGCTAATACATCATTCCACATCTGCAAAAGAACCTTTGCCTCTTCTTCGATATCAGTGCCTTCCATTTCTTTGACCCATTCTTCACGGAAATCCGGCAGCATGTTAATCCATTTATCCCGATCCTTAAATTCAACAAATGTAGCCCCTTCATTTAATAGGTTTTCCATGGCTTCTTCATAATGACTGTTAGCGATTTCTAAGCCGATTTCACCCATTAATTCTTGGCCAACCTCTTCCATAACCTGTTGAACGTCAGCAGGGAGTTTGTTCCAGACGTCCAAATTTATAAGCCGGATAACCCCCGGGGCCATGGTAAAGCCTGTTTCATTAACATACGGAGCAATTTCATGTAGTCCGTTGCCATAGGCCGCACTGATTCCCCAGGGTATGCCGTCCACCCTCCCCCTTTGCAAAGACTCAAACATTTCTGCAGGCATAACATCTACCGGAACTGCCCCGACGGCAGAAATAATTCTGGGCAGATACGGGCCCCATGTCCTAATTTTTTTCCCTTTTAAATCTGCCAGTGTTTCATAAGGTTCCTTGGCAAATGTTTGATATTCACGATAAACATCCACAAAAAGAAGTTTCATATTATTTTGTTTATAATCAATTTCCGGCAACGGTCCTTCAAAGTAAAGCCTTTTAGCAACCGCCAGCGATTCCTCAATATTATTATGAACAAAAGGAATTTGGTTAACAACAGATGTCATACGGAACCAGGTCGGCGAATAGCTAGGAGTAGTAGCGATCATTTCCACTGCCCCCTTAGAACACAACTCAGGCAGGTCAGGAATTTTCCCTAAAGATTCACTCCAATGAAGTATAATTTTAACTTTTCCATTAGTCCTTTTTTCAACCTCCCTGGCAAAATAACTATCCCATGCCGTCCATTCAGTAACTGACTCTGCCAGGTAATGTGCTAAATTAAGCGTAATTACATCTTCTTTTGTGGGAGATCCTGTTTGCCCACTATCAGTCCCAGATGGTTGTCCCCCCTGCTGGTTGGTGGAACCACAACCAACTAGTATTAATACGCATATTATACTTAAAATAAGTAAAACAGATGCATTTCTTATCCGCCTGTTCAATTTGATACCCCCCCTATTTTTAATTTCGTAATGAATTATTATTGATGCGGCCATCGTAAAACCAATGCTATAATATATCACCCCCAAACATATTTTTTTAATAATAACCGTCTTAACTGATCTCTTTTTTTAGTTCCTCTTTTTTTATTTTTCCAACCTTGGTTTGGGGCAATGAAGCGCGAATCACAATTTCACGAGGATTTTTAATGCTCGCAAGTTCAGTTTTACAGTAAGCTCTAATTTCGTCTTCTGTAAGTTCCTCCCCTTCTTTAGGAACAACATATAACTTGCCAACCTCGCCCATCATCGGGTGAGGAACCCCAATTACAGCGGCTAGCATAACCTTGGGATGTTTTTGAACCACAGTTTCTATCTCAATTGGGAAGATGTTTTCACCGCCACTGATATACATTTCTTTTTTCCTGCCCTTAATAACCACGTATCCATCTTCGTCCATAGACCCTAAGTCTCCGGTATATAACCATCCCTCAGAATCAAACGTTTTTTCCATTTCCTCGGGCATAAGATAATATCCCTTTATCCATGATGCCCTAAGGGCTATTTCCCCAACTTCATTGGCTTTTAAGGTTTTTCGATCTTCATCGACTATTTTCATTTCAAAACCCTTAATCGGTTTGCCGGCATATTGTTTAAGGTGTCTAGAACTTGAATCCAACCGGTTGCATACTGCAAGTCCACCATCCTCCGTAAGCCCAAAGGTATTGATTATGCGAATGCCCCCAAGGATTTGTTCGGTTTTATCAAACAGCTCTTCAGGAAAAAGAGCACCACCTGTCAAACCTATTCTTAATGACGTCAGATCGTATCTGTTAACATTTGGCGAATTGACCTGATAGATATACATAGTAGGCACCTGTGTCAGAAAAGTGACCCTTTCTCTTTCGATAGTCTGTAATGATTTTTCAGTATCATACTCCTCCATGAGGACGATTGTAGCACTGGAGATAAACGATCTGGCGATGAGATGCCAAACAAATAGATGGAACAACGGTAAATCTATGAGAAACCTATCGTCAGAGTTAACTCCCAACACGTCACCCCATGCCTTATCAACAGAATACCTTGCCCGGTGGGTTATAATTGCCCCTTTGGGAACACCCGTTGTTCCCCCCGAAAAAATAAGAAAAGCCATATCTTCAACTGAAACCTTGGATGTTCTTTCCTCATATTCTTTTCTTAATTCGTACGTGGGGGAGGGAACCGCCAAACTTTCATAGGATAATAAATCCGTATTAATTGTTTCACCAACACAAATTATTTTTTCCAGTGTCGATACCCTGGATTTTAAGTCAGTAATTCTTGCTGCATAATTATATTTTTTATACTGATCAACCATAACTAATTTTGATACTGACGCATTATTTAATGTATAAGCAATTTCAGCATTTGTATAGTGGAAATTAATAGTTAAGATTGCTGCACCGATTTTCCAGCAACCCAGTGCGAGGACGATGTATTCAACCCTTGACGGCATTAATACCCCAATAATTTCTCCATGCTTTACACCTAATTTAAGCAGCCCATAGGCCAGCGACTCAGCCTTTCGATTTAATTCCTTATACGGTATTCTTTGGTCTTGGAAAACTACCGCCTCTTTATCAGGGTTGTCTTGAGCGTTTTTTTCCACCAATTTATGCAGTAACATCTTTTTCCTCCTACATTAATTTATAGTTTTTCTATAAACATTGACAGTCTGTTTACTGGCC
>JBMNNQ010000045.1:0-11143 GCA_050942615.1 Dethiobacteria bacterium
TGAAAACCTGCAATAGGCAACGCCAAAGCAACCGCGCACGCAAGAAATTTGCTGTAACCTTTGTGGGTCCGCCGGTCAGGGGGCGGGTCAAAAGGTAAAGTGCCCCATATAAAGGAAAGAGCACGGCGGCTGACAGGGCCAGGGCCTGCTGCGCCCAAAGAAAACGGGTATGCAATAGCAAAACTGCAGCCGCCAGGCCCAAAACAAAAAGCCCTGACAAAACAGCCGGTCGCTGTGGTAGCAAAGACTGCAGCAGGAAAAGTGCTAAGGCTATAATTCCCGCGGCCATCAGGACGTAGAACAGAAAATGGCCTTGAAAGGGCCGTAGAGGCACTGCCTGCCCCGGGGTATAGCCGTTTTCCTGCAGGGCAGCGGCCAGCTTTGTGAGGCGGGCAGCTGTTTTGGCCTGCAGTTCTGCACCGCTGTTGCGGGAAGCCAAGCCCCGCAGTTCCAGTTCCAGCAGTTGCACGCGGCGTTCACGCAGGCCGTTGATTGCAGCCTGGGGATCATCATCTATACTGCCGTCGCGCATCACAACCAAATTATAATCCAACAGCGGTGCCAGTTCCGGCATCCCTTTGGGAAAACGGTGGTATTCGTAGAGTACAGCAGGAATGTTCCTTGCCTGCAAGGCATGGGCCAGCGCTGGCAGGGTTGCAGGATAGCCGGGCACTACCCCGCCTTCAAAAACGGCGGCAGAAAGCGGGTAGGGTTCATAAACAGAAAGCATCTGTTCAGCCGTGGCTGGTGTTTCTACCGTGCGTGGGCTTAAATAGGGGTTAACCAACAGCCCGGCAGCAGCAACTTGTGCCAACTGGGCGGGTTTGGCACCGATGCTCAGGTGGGGCAGGTGATCATAGTTAACCCCCTGCAGCAGGTAAAGCACCATCTCCCCTGCATGGTGTGTTGTCAGGCGAAAAAGATCTTCGTCTTCCAGGTCATAGAGGTTATGCAGGTGCGCGCCCACCTGTTCGGCCCAAGGGCCGGCGGGCATGAACACCAAATAGTCGCCAAAGGAAAGGTCGGCTGCCTGCGCCTTGGTTTCCAGAAAATTGCGGTAGGGGGCCAGCGCGGGATTGAGGGCCAGCTCCCCGGCCAGTTCCAGGCTGCTAAGTACGTAAGATCCCGGTTCCTTGCGCAGTTGCCAAAGGGTTTGTTCGGCCACGCCGACGGAGGTAAGGCCCCGTTCCTTTAAAAACATAAGGGCCTCCTCCATAGTCAGCCCGGCCCGTGCGGCAAAAATCTGCATATCGCTGTAGCGGGCGGTGAGCTCTGCCGTGCGGGCCTCCCGGGCCGGCAGGTGGTAGGCAAAGCCGGTATAACAGGCGGTGGCTACAGCCAGCAGCAAAATAAAAATCAGGGCCGCATGCACGGCGGCCGGCCAGTTGGGCCCGTTTCACCCGCGGCCGCTTCGGCCTGCTGCACACCCTGGCAGCCGGGTATTTTTTTTACTCCCGGGTATTTTGGCGTTGTCAGTTGTTTTAATTTGGTGTTTTAGTGAAAAAGATTGTTTTTTTGAGCCCATAGTTAACAGTTGTTTCCTCACTTCTATGGTTTGAAAGGCCGGGGGGCTGTTTTGCGCTGGCCAAAATGGTAAAGGATGGCTTCCAAAATACGCCGTGAGGCCTGGCCGTCACCGTAAGGATTGGTAGCCTGGGCCATCAGTTCATAGGCGGCGTTGTCGGATAACAGGAGCGAGGCACGCGTAAAGACGGCATCGCGCTTGGTGCCCACCAGCATGGCGGTCCCGGCCTGCAGCGCTTCGGGGCGTTCGGTAACGTTGCGCAGCACCAAAACGGGTTTACCCAACGAAGGGGCTTCTTCCTGAATACCGCCGGAGTCAGTCAAGATCAGGTAGCTGCGGGACATCAGGTTGTGGAAGGAAAGCGGATCCAAGGGTTCCAAAAGTTTGGCCCGGGGGTGGCCCTGCAGGTATTTGTCAACCGTGCGGCGCACTGCCGGGTTTTTATGGACGGGAAAAACAATGTAGGTATCCGGGAAAGCCTGCAGCAGATCGAGCAGGGCCCGGCAGATTTCTTCCATGGGGGCCCCTAAGTTTTCACGCCGGTGGGCCTCCACCAACAGCACGCGGTGGGCCTGAAAATCCAGTTCCTTTAAATTAGGATCATTAAAGACAAACCCCGGTCGCACTGTGGTTTTCAAAGCATCGATCACGGTATTGCCGGTGACAAAGATCTTTTCTGCAGGATAGCCTTCCTGCAGCAGGTTATCGCGGGCAGCTTCTGTGGGAGCAAAGTGCAGGTCGGCGATCACGCTGTTGAGGCGGCGGTTAATCTCTTCCGGGTAGGGTGCATACTTATCCCCGGTGCGCAGCCCGGCCTCGACGTGGCCGAGGGGTATCTTCTGGTAAAAAGCAGCCAGGGAACCGGCCAAGGTTGTGGTCGTATCGCCCTGGACGAGGACCAGCTGCGGCTTTTCCTGCTGCAATATTTTTTCCAGGCCTGTCAGGGAACGGGCGGTGATGTGGGTCAGGCTCTGGCCTTCCTTCATAATGTCTAAATCATAACGCGCTTCCAGTTTAAAAAGGGCGAGCACCTGGTCGAGCATTTCACGGTGCTGTGCGGTTAAACACAAAACTGTTTCTATGGCGGCAGACCCCTGCAGCGTTTTAAGCAGCGGGGCCATTTTAATTCCTTCCGGACGGGTGCCGATGATGCTGAAAACCTTTAATTTGGACATGAACAATCTTTCTCCCCTTATATAGCATGATGTTGCCTGTTCAATTTTAACAGACGGCAGGGGCGGGCAAACCCGCCGTTGCCGATCATGGTTTAAATTTTATGTCGACCGCTGCATCTTTAGACTTCTTTTGACCCTTTTTTTTACCGGCCTGCAGCCATTCCAGGCCGGGACGTTCACCGGCCGCACTTAAAATACTGCGTAGGTTGTCCAGGCGCTTGAGGCCCAAAAGGAAGAGCGCAAAGATCACGGGAAAAAAGTAGCTGTAAAGGCCGGCACAGCGGTCAAAAATGATAGCAGCCACACCAAAATAGAGGCTGCAAAGATAAAGCACCGTCACCGTCTGGCGGGTGCTAAGGCCCAGGTCGAGCAAGCGATGGTGAATGTGGCCGTTATCCGCCTGGAAGATGGGGCGGCGACTGCGAAAACGGCGCCACATGGCATAAAGGGTGTCGGTGATGGGCAGACCAAAGATAAGCACCGGGATAATCAGGGTTGTAAGGGCCGCCTGTTTGGTCACGCCGATAATCGCCAGGGCGGAGAGCATAAAACCTAAGAAAAGGCTCCCGGCGTCGCCCAAAAAGATGCGGGCCGGTGAAAAGTTGTACGGCAGAAAGCCCAGGGCAGCACCGGCTAAGATGAGGGTTAACAGCGGGATGGGCTGCAGCTCACCGCGCGTCAGGGCAAACATGACCAAGGCGGCGATAGCGGAAACGCCGGCGGCCAAGCCGTCGGCACCGTCGATCAGGTTGACAGCGTTGGTAATCCCCACCACCCAGATCAGCGTCAGGGGGATGATGAAGATCCCCAAAAAGGTGATTTCCCGGAAAGGGATGGTAATAAATTCGATGCGGATGTTGTAGAACAGCAGGATCAAAGCCGCGGCAAACTGGCCGGCAAACTTGGCCTGATAGGAAAGGCCCTTCAGATCATCATAGACCCCCAACAGCAGGATGAGGGTGCTGCCCCAGAAAAGGCCCTGGAGCCGCCCCCCGCCGCCGTAAAGGTGCAAGGCCAGGGCGGCAACAGCCCAGAAGGAGAGGTAGACGGCGACACCGCCCAAAAGAGGCATAGCCTGTCTATGAATTTTCCGGTCGTTGGGTTGGTCCAAGGCCCCCACCTTGAAAGCCAAGCGCCGCAAGCAGGGGGTAAGCAAAAGCCCCAGCCCGCAGGCCAAAAGTGGTAAAACAGCTTTTTCCATTGCTTTTATCACCTGCATTGTTAACGTTTGTTTGCTAATATATTCTGACGAAGCCTGCTGTTGCCCCGCGGTTAGTCATTTCCCCGGTGGCATACTGTTCGGGGAAATGGTAAAATTTTACCTTCATAAAGATGCTACTATTATATATAGACGCTGCAGAAGGGTTCCGGTTGCGCACCTGTTGCAGTAATAAAACCTGCCCAGGTTAAACTGCTATTATCTTACATCACCTTTGGACAGACTGCAAGCCTGTTTTGCTGCTGTTCCGGGCAGAGCCCGGCTTGTATGTGCCTCACAGATCGACCCTATGGTAAAAAATTTCTTTCATTAGTAGTTTATATTTCAATAGTAGTTTATATTTCAATTTAAAGTTGCCGGCGTTAAAGATTGAATACCCCCCTGCAGCAGGATATAATACAATATAAGATAATGTAAGCTAGTAAATGGAATTTTTGGTTACGTTCTGCTGTGTAAAAAGGTTATATTTCTTTTGCAAGGACAAATACGCTTCTTTTCTATTTAGTTTGGCAACGGGATGGGCACGGGCAAAGGTTGCCTACCCTTGAAGGGGTGAAATAATTGAAGGTGTGGAAACGTTTTTTGGCCGTGCTTTTGGTGGCGGCCATGGCCGCCGGCATCTGGGCAGCTTGGGCGCGCTATCAGTTTGAAAAAAACAACCGCCGGGTGGAAATAGCTGTCGATGCCCGCCTGTTGGCCGGCAGTGACTTTGCAGGCGGGAGCGGCGTGCCCCCTGCTGAAAAGTTGGCTGCACTGCAGGAAGTCGGCTGCACGGCGGTGGCTGTAACCCCGCGCAGCTTGAATGATCTGGAAAGAAAAGGGGAAATTGTATCTCTAACCCCTTTAATTTACATAGTAACAGGTGATGAGGAAACAGGCAGGCAGATGTATACCGCCCTTTCCTCCCTTTTTGCAGGTGTTGAATTCAAAAATATCCGGGTCCGCGTTTACCCTTTGGGCGGTGCCGGTGATGAACCGCCTGCCAAGAGCTTTGGTATTGAAAAATTGGTCGGCGGCGCTGCGCCTGGCAGCTTTCCAACCGGGCAGCTGCCGGGCAGGGATTGCTTCGGGGATTGCTTCGGGGATTGCTTTGTTGTAAACGGTAAGGAAGATGGCACCGATGATGGGGAAGACAATGATGGCCCCCATACCGCCACCTATGCGTCTTTTTCCATTCCCGAACATTTAGGACCGGCTGTTAAAGACCTGCCGCTGCTTTTCCCGTGGGAAGAACTGCTTTCCTGGGAACGTGCGGGGCTGCGCAGCGTGCCCCTTTTTAACTACCCGGCCCGTCTTTCCCCCCGGCTGAGTGAAAAATACTGGGAAGTTTTGGCCCGGCAATTGCAGGAAATAAGGCAGGAAGAAGGCCTGCAGTGGGGCCCGGTGGCATTCCCGGCGGCTTCTTTTGCCTACCCGTCGCCGCAGGGGGTGGCCGGCCAAATTTTTCAGGCAGAGGGGCTGACCGTCGGGGATGTGGAATTTACACAGGGGCCGGGGCTGCGGGGGTTGGCCGCTGCCTTGGATTATCGTCTGCTGCGGGCCCATCAGATCCCCAGTGCAGAACTGGCCCAATTGGGTGAAATGCGTGCCCGGGAACGTTTCCTGCGTGCTGTGCAGGAGCGCAAGATCAGGCTGCTTTTGCTGCAGCCTTTTCCAGAATTTGATCCCCGCAGTGCATGGGCAAACTACCTGCCTTTTGTTCAAAACCTGGGTGCAGATCTACAGGCAGCGGGCTTTTCACCCGGGGAAGCTGCCCCCTTTCCACCCTTTAACATCCCCGTGGCTGTGCAAGCCTTGTTGGGTGCCGGGATAGCCGCAGCTGCTTTTTTGTTGGCGGGGGTTTTTCTTGAACCAAAGACCAATAAAATTATAAAGAAACTTTTTCCTTTGGCCGGGGTGCTGCTCATTTTAGCTGCAGCCGGGTTTTTTCTGGCCGGGGAGCGTCTGCCCTTCTACATCTTAAGTAGACAGTTGGCCGCCTTGGCTGCCGCCCTAGTTTTCCCGTTGCTGAGTGTTGTTCTTTTCTTGGATCCCCCCCTGTGGGGGCTGCCCGATGCCAAACAAAACAAAGGGGAAACAAAGGAAAATACAGAAGAAACCGCAAAAACAGTTGAAGGGGAATTAGCAGCAGATGCAGCAGAAGTTGCAAAAATAGTTGGGACTGCGAAAAATGGGGAAATACAATTACAATACAAAAAAGGCCAAAGAAACAAAGGAGATAAAGGGGGGCTTTTAGGCAAGCTTACCCGGGGCTTCCTGCTGGCCTCCCTGCTGACCACCGGGGGGGCACTGCTGGCAGCCGGCCTGCTGGGAAACACTGCTTTTCTACTGAAGATAGAGTCTTTCCGGGGGGTAAAAATTGCCCAGGCCGGGCCCTTTTTATTGTTCGGATTTTTGTTTCTGTTGCAAAACAGCCGGGGGCTGCTGTGCGCCGGGCGCAGCTTTTGGGAGGCCCACATCCAGGTTAAGCATCTGGTGGTGCTGGCCCTGGCCGGGGGGGTGCTGCTGATCTACCTGGTGCGGGGCGGCAATATCCCTGTGCTGCCGGTCAGCAGCTTTGAGCTGGCCCTGCGGCGCAAGTTGGAGCTTTTTTTTGTAGCTCGCCCGCGCTTTAAGGAATTTTTAATCGGCCACCCGGGTTATTTCCTGTTGGCGGCTTTGGCCACCCAGCGCCTGCGGGGTGCCAAAGTATTGGCCCTTTTGCTGGGACTTTTAGGTCAAATCTCCCTCTTCAACACCTTTATGCACCTGCACCGCCCGTTCAGCCTCTCCCTGTGGGGCACAGTCTACGGCATCGCCCTGGGGCTGGTAGGCGGGCTTCTGCTTTACACCTTGGTCCAGACAACCGCCCGCAAGCAGCCCGCCAGAAGGTAACAGGCAGCAGGAATTAGGGCCAAGACCATGCCCGAAACCGAAACCGAAGGTGACAGGGGGCCGGTTGACAGGGGGCCGGTTCCCCTGGCACCCAACCCCTGCAACTGGTGCACCGAGGTGACAGGGGAACCGGCCCCCTGTCACCTCAAACCGGCCCTGGATAAATACCTGCCCAATATAAAGATAACCTGCCCCCGGAAAAGGACAGGTTATTTGTATTTGATATTTAGCTGCAAATTGCATTAGCTGTGGCGGCAGAGGTGCCAGGAGAACCGACCCTGTCACCTCATCAGACTGGGGGCCTCCCTCATGCCCCGTGTATTAGCTGCGGGCTTCTTTGGCGATGCCGAACCTGCTGCGGGGGTGGATAAGGGTTTCTGCAAAACGATCGAGGTGTTCCAAGGCCCGGCCGGTGCCTTTGGCCACGCAGCCGATGGGATCTTCGGCCAAATAAACGGGGACGCTGGTCTGTTCGGCTATCAGTTTGTAGATGCCTTCCAGCATGGCGCCGCCGCCGGTGAGAATGATCCCTTTTTCAATAATATCACCGGCCAGCTCGGGCGGCGTTCTTTCCAGCACTTGGCGCACACCATGGATAATGACCAACAGGGGCTCGCTGATGGCTTCGCGAATTTGTTCTGTGCTAACTTCCAGGGAACGCGGCAGGCCGTTGGTTAGATCGCGGCCGCGGACCTCCATGGTCTGGAATTCGCTGTCGGGAAAGGCGGAGCCCACTTCAATTTTTAGCTGTTCGGCGGAACGCTCGCCGATGAGCAGATTTTGTTCTTTTTTCAGGTAGCGGATGATCGCCTCGTCAAATTTGTCGCCGCCCACCCGCACGCTGGTGGAAATTACGGTTTCACCCAAGGAAAGGACAGCGATATCAGTCGTCCCGCCGCCGATATCAACAATCATGCTGCCGCTGGGTTCAAAGATCTCCATGCCGGCCCCCAAGGCCGCAGCCCGGGGTTCTTCAATCAGATAGGCTTCGCGGGCCCCGGTGCGGGTTACAGCTTCGATCACCGCCTTTTTTTCCACAGAGGTGGTTCCGGCCGGGATGCAGACAATGACCCGCGGTTTTAACAGGCGCGGTTTTTTGCTGACCTTGTAGATAAAATGCTTGAGCATAGCTTCCGTGAGATCAAAGTCTGCAATGACGCCTTCTTTTAAGGGACGCAGCGCAATAATGTTTCCCGGGGTGCGGCCCAGCATCTGCTGCGCGTTTTCCCCAACGGTCAACACCTTGCGGGTGTGTTGTTCGATTGCCACCACCGAAGGTTCATTTAAAACAATACCCTTACCTTTTATATATACCAGCACGCTGGCTGTACCAAGATCGATGCCCATATCCATAGACCAGGCCATTTATCTGCACCCCTTCATTTTTCAGGCTGAAACAGCCGCACGGCAACAGCCTGTATATGTTCCCCATGGTTAATTTCTCCATGTTTAACTTCGCCATGCCCGTTTCATTATCCTTTTGTCCGGGGTTTTTTTCTATAATTTTGCAATCTTTGGATATAGTTGACCCTTGCTATATATTACTATATATACCCACATCTGCTTTTGCATTGCATATTTAACACACAACTGCGGGCCGCCCTGGAAAAGGGCAGCAGGTGTATGGTTGCTTGCCGGGCCTTTTTGTGGCCTTATTTTTCTGCAGCGTTTTTTTCTTCCACTGTATTTTTATCTTCTTCTGTACTCTTTTTAGTCGCTGCAATTTCATCTGCACTAACCTTTTCCACCTGCTCTGACTCCTGCCTTTGGGAAAGATATTTTTGGCGGGTTGCTTCGCCGCCGCGCAGGTGGCGTTCCGCTTTGTTTCTTTCCAGTATTTTACGCACATCCCCCGCCAAATTGGCGTTGATCTGCGGCAGGCGTTCGGTAACATCTTTATGTACCGTACTTTTACTTACACCAAAAACCTGGGCTGTTTGCCGCACGGTAAAGCCTGTCTCCATGATATATTCGGCAATCTCCATCACCCTTTGCAGAATGTAATCCTGCATGGAGTCGCCTCCTTTGTAGGATTTGTAAATTATATGTCTGTAACTGCTGATTAATTCCTGATCCCGATGAATGCCAAAGGATCAAGGAAGTTGCCTTCTTGCCTGATCTCCAAATAGAGCAGCGGATTCCCTTCATAAAACAGCCCGGGGAAGCCGGCCCCGCTGTCGCCGGGAACACCTTTCCAAACGGTTTTCAGGGATACTTCGCCGCTTTTTTTAGGGAAAGCCGGCCCTGAAACAGCGGGTACAGAGGCGCTTTCCGGAGGGAAATGCGGTAAAATCCCCAAATGTTCTCCCCTATAAACAGTGCTGCCTTCCTGCACCCAGACTTCGCGCAGATTGCCGTAATAAGTGGTATAGCCTGCGTCGTGCTTAACGATGATATACCGGCTGCCGGCGCTGCCGGCGCTGCCAATTTTGCTGATCCGGCCGTCCCAAAGAGCGGCCACCGGCGTCCCCGGAGCTGCGGCCAAGCTTACCCCTCGGGCCAGGCGGTGCAGTTTGCCTCCCGAAGGCAGTTTTTCACTGGTGTATTCACCAAAGGCCTGGCAAAGTTCCCACTTGGGTACCGGAGAAACTGCCTGGGGCAGGGAGGGCCCGCCTGCTTCTGTTTCTGCCTCTGTCCCTGCTTCTGCTTCTATCCCTGTTTCTGCCTCTGTCCCTGCTTCTGGTTCCTGCTCTGAAGCATCTGCCGGTACCTCTATTGCAGCTGTCGGGTCTTCCGTTTCTGCCAGCGCACCTTCTGTTCCCGCAGCTGCCCCTTCACCGTTGCCGCTCCCTGTGGCCGCCCCTGTTTCCAAGTCGCCTACAGCCGTTTCTTCCATAGTGCGGCCCCAGGCAAGGTCCCCATGGGCAGGGTCTTCCTCATCATCTGCCATTCCCTGCGGCGCAGGAAAAAACCCCGGCGGCATTTCACCAGCCGCGCTGCCGCCTGCTTCCCCGGCCGGCAAACCGGGTTCTTGTTCACTTTCCAGCCGTTCCGGCCATTTTTGCTGCCCCGGCAATTCAAGGAAAGGGATCTTCCCCTGCCTGGAAACCAAAATGACAATGAGCAGGGTAATCACCAACAGGTAGGACCCGACCAGCCACAGGTAGCCGCGGGGAAAAATGCCCCCCAGCCCCTTCAGCCAGGCGGCAAAAGGGGATGGTTTGCCCTTGGGCACCGGCTTGTCTCTCTTGGAGCTGCCTTTACGCATGATCAAAAGCCCTTTCCAAACCCCCTGCAACCGGGCATAGATTTGCTGCAGAAAACTAATAATTTTCGCTATACATTTCTTGATTAAAAACATGTACTCACCTCCGGGCATGTTTACAAGTTTTCGGAAGGAGAACTGCGTACCCTAAAAAAAACTCCCCCTTCCTTGCAGGATATTATGTCCAACTCAGGGAGATTTTAAACAGGTTGGGGGTCATGTCAGGGCTTGTCAACTAATATATATAACTGATCACTGTGCTGACTCTGCAGCTGTTTTTGGGGGGTTGTAAAATGAGGTTTTTACTGGCCTATTTGACAGGCCTGGCCCTGCTGCTTGTTTTTTTGCCGGCTGTAATTGCCGGCAGCTGGTGGAACTGGGAAAAAGAAACGAGCCTGCTATCTCCTGCGGGGGAAACGGCAGCTTTTGAGGATTTTAACGACACTGGCGGTTCAACCCTGCAGATTTTTATTGCCGGCAGGAATACAATTGAAGAGATGGAGCTGGAAACATACGTCTGCGGGGTGGTGGCTGCCGAAATGCCGGCTTCTTTTCAGCCGGAGGCCCTGAAGGCCCAGGCCGTTGTAGCCCGCACCTATGCCCTGCAAAAAGCCGGCCCGGGCGGGGGATGCCCCAGCCATCCCGGCGCTGCGCTCTGCACAGAAAGCACTTGCTGCCAGGCTTGGGTTGATGAACAGGGTGCACGGGAAAAGTGGCCGGCAGACGAGGCGCCTGTCTACCTGCAGCGTATCCGGGAGGCAGTAGCCGCTACACGGGGGCAGGTGCTGACTGCGGAGGGGGAACTGATTACCGCCGTTTACCATTCCACCTGCGGGGGGAAAACAGAGGCCGGGGCAGAACTTTGGGGCGGAGAGGCCGGGGCCTACCCCTACCTGCAAAGCGTGGATTGCCCTTATTGTCAAAGTTCACCCTACCATCACCTGGAGCTGGAGATGGATCTGGCTGCCTATGCCGCCGCCCTGCGGGATGAAAAAGAGGCCCTGCCCGTGCTGGCCGAAAACAACCTGCCCCTGCTGCAGGTTGTGCGCAAAAGTGCGAGCGGCCGCAACCTGCAGATCCGTATGGGGCAGCCCGGGCGACTTTACAGCGGCAACGACGTGCGCCAGCTATTGAGGCTCCCCTCT
>JBMNNQ010000046.1:0-11125 GCA_050942615.1 Dethiobacteria bacterium
TTGTACCAGCCATTCATAGAACATGGAAACGGGAAGGTTCCTTCTTTGTTCCCTTAATTCTAAAATGGTTCCTCTTGGCAGCAATGATATTGTTCTGCCGCAAGAGGGACACTTAAACCTGATGATGGGGATGCGGTAATGAAACTTTAAAAAAAGGGCATTGCGCCAGTAAAAACCATGTTTAGGCAGGGTGGAAGGGTATGCACAGCAGGGGCAAATATTGATGCTGGGAAAATCGTTTTCCTTACCTCTTTGAAAGTATTCCCGGGGGGAAATATTGAAATTATGAACGATTTGCATTGTCCACCTTTCCTTTCCAATTTGGTTAAATTTTATTAAAACTGGAAGGGAAAGGTGGAGTGGTTTATACCGTCATAATCTGATTAAAATGATTTGGTTTTGGAGAAGGCTATGTGCTAATTCACAGAAACGGTCAAAGAAAGGATTTCATGCTGAATTAATAATAAACAGGCAGAGCCCTTGTAAATAGTCCGTTTTGCTAAACAGTTCATCAATATTGAAGGAATGCTTTGGGAAACCCGGATGGGAAAAAGTGTCTTCACAAGTCCTAGCTCTATGGTGGGACAAATATCCTGTCCCGTGTCCCTCTGACTTGTCCTGCTAAAGCATGCAACAGGAACCGTCCCCGTTGCAGGAACCGTCCCCGTTGCATGCTTAGGGGGGAAGGCGGCTAGTGGCCACCTTTTTTATGTACCCTTTTTGGCAAAATCCTGCCAAGTGCTTAAGTTTCTTACCAAATATTTAGCCCATGCCGGGCGCACCCAACAATTAAGCCCGGGGAAACCCCGGGCTTAAAAGAATAATCGTTGTACTTATTTTTCTTTATTTGTTTAACCTTACTCCTTGGGCTTGGGCATTACTTCTTCAAAGAGTTCGGCATCAAAACGGCGGCCTTTGGCTAATAGTTGTCTGAGTTTGATAATGTCGGCATCGCGGGTACCGGTTTGCTTGGCGGTATTGAACGCAGTCATGCCCATATCAAATTCGCCGTATAATTGCCCGTTGGCGGCCCACCACCAGATGATTTCAGCTTTGGTTCTTTCCCAGGATGTTTTCTTTTCGGCTCTGATCATGGCCAGTGAATTACCAACCTGCTGCGGGTAGAGGTTGGCAAAGGTCCAAACAAGTTCGTCAACTGCCGCATCGAGCTTGGAGGTATCCCTTTCCAGTGTTTTGATCAAAGCTTTTGCTTCTTTTAACTCATCGCCGGTTTTGTAATCACCATAAACAATTTGGCCATCGTCAATCCACTTGTCTGTGATAACTTCGGGGTTCCTGACGAATTCGCCATTTTGCTTAAGTACAGGTTCTACCCTGTAGATATAGTTCTTACGCAGCATTTTATAAGCACTCATCTGTTCAGAGCAGGCAACGGTGTTGAATATTGCATCTTCAATAGTCATTGTAACCGGCTTGAACTGAACAGCCCCGCCCATAGCTGTAGAACCGTGTGCAGGTCCAACTTGGCCAAAACTGGCAGTATCAGCAGCAACAGTCAGGTCACAGCAACCGCTGATTTCTTCACCGCCACCGATGCTCATACCTTGCACCCGGCGGATAAAGGGCTTGGAAGAGGTCCAAACAGCATTAAAGGCATCCCAGTATACCTGCATATACTGCTGGCAATCCATGGGCCTGCCGATCATGTGTTCAGAATATTCCGGAACGTTGCCGCCCGTGCAGAAGAACCGATCGCCTGCACCGGTGAGAACAACGGCAACTACACTCGGATCACGGGATGCCAGTTGAAAAGCGCAGGCAGCCCCGGCCAACATATCCAGATCGTAGGAGTTTCCTTGCCTTTCGTTGTCCAAAATCACATAAGCAGCATACAGCCCGTCCACAACTTCCTTTGTCTCGGGATTAATCAAAGGTCTTTTTTCATACAGGGTGCGGGGGGGTTCTGGTTTTTCCAGGAGATCTCTTCTGACAGTAGTAAAATCCATTAAACTTTCTTTTGGTGCTCTGGGTATCCAATCAAATGACATATTTTCCTATATCCTCCTTTAAATATATATATTAAAAATTTGTTTTTACCTGGCAAGCATTTAATTTAAAAATACCTAAGGTCCAAGGAAGCCTGTTTTTGGCCCAGCTGTCTGAATATGTAAGGAAGCCGCTAGTTTCATTAAATAGTAAACAATATTTTTTATGTTAATAAGCATATGCACAAGTAAATTCTGTTTCACTTTATTTAATATTGACAACAGACTTGTACCCTGGGAACTATTTAGTGGTAACCAAGGTCTTTACAACAGGATCATACAGTGAAGAACTGTTTGATCACTTTAACCGAAACCCCGGCTGGCTATTGCAGGCCTACAACAAGTTGAAGGCTGCTGCTACAAATGCGCATACTGTGCCTAACCCCTGTCCCCACATTGCACTGAACCCATAAACGACTGCTATATTTTAAAGCTTCCAGAACACCTCCTTCTAAAAAGGCTTGTATAATTTTTTACGCCTTTCCCTGACGCTTTTCCGTATGGTTATATAGCTTTGTAATAACAAAGTTCGACGGCGGATCATATAATTCCTTCTTATTCAGAAAATATATTATTATTAAGCTACTTTCTGTTGGAAGGCATTATATTTCAAAAACAAGCAGCCCGGTGTTCGCTAAAAGTTGCCATAAAAGCAATCAAAACCAACCATTTATGTTTTAAAATATATCATAGCAATAAAATGAAGTCAAGCATTCCCAATGGGCCCCGGCAAGTAAAAAAAGGCATTTCCCTTTTGGGGAAATGCCTTTTTTCGCATAGTTTTAGCCGTTGCTGCGCACAACATTTTCAGCTTGTAAACCACGGTTGCCCTGGACAACATCAAAAGTCACTTCTTCGCCTTCTTCCAGGGTTTTGAACCCTTCCCCCTGGATGGCTGAAAAATGAACGAATACGTCGCCGCCTTCCTCTGATTCAATAAAACCATAGCCTTTTTCGGCGTTGAACCATTTAACCCTACCTTGCATCCTTTTAACCTCCTTTGTCATAAGATTGGTCAAAAAGTTTAAACCCAATAACCTTTGACCAATCTTAACAAAATCGGAGGCCAAAACAGGTCTGTGTTTGAACTTTTTAACGCTTGATTTTTTGACACTTATCCCTATGGGAACAAGCGTCACGCGGATTCTTGGGCTGAGCCTTTTTGGGTTAGCGCTCATACTCCACAAGCATTATTTCCCGTCCGCCAAGCGGTACAGCCATTTTCGCCCGAAGGCATTACAATTGGCTATGCTATATTATATAGTCCCTTCAACCTGAAAGCAAGCTTTCAGGCCTTACAGCCATAAAAAAAACACCCCGTTTCAGGGGTGAAAAATATAACCTGTATTCATATTAGGATTTATCATAAATATGAACTGTTATTATTGGCTATTTTAAAAATCCGGCGTCAGGACCACCCGCTTGAGCAGTTTGCCGGAGTGGGATTCCTTGAAAGCCTGTTCAATCTGGCTCATCGGCCGCAGCTCGACGAAGGGTTCTACTTTGATTTCGCCGTCCAGGACCATTTTCAGCACTTCGGGGTAATACTTGGGTAAGCAGCCCCAGGTGCCGATGATTTCGGCGTCAAAGGCCATCAGGCGTGAAAACATGTATTCCACTCTTTGCATCCCGTAGCCGACGATGAACAGCTGGCCGACAAAGGAGAGCAGATCAAGGCCGATCTCCTGGCCTGCTTTGGAGCCGGAGCATTCAAAGATTTTCCAGCCGTAGTTGGGCAGGCCTTTTTCTTTGCAGTAGGCCCGGAAGTCGCCTCTGATGTCTTTGGTGGTTTTATCCAGGGTGCTAAGGGCATGGGTGGCACCGAAGTTTAGGGAGCGTTCCAGTTTTTCTTTGTTGCGGGCGATGCTGATTACTTCTTTGGCGCCTAAGGCAGCGGCGATCTGGGTCATGTAGAGGCCGATGCCGCCGGTGGCACCGGTAATCAGGACCAGGTCACCCTCTTTGATGTTGGCCCTTTGGGCGGCCTGGTAGGGGGAGGTGATGGCGTCGGCGACGACGGCAAAGTGTTCGAGCGGCATGCCTTTGCGATCTTCGATGATGCAGAGGTCTGCGGCGGGGACGGGGATATGGGTGGAGAAGCCGCCGTAGATACCCATGCTGTTGCCGGGCATTTTCTGGGCCAGACAGCGGTTGCCGCGGCCGGAGGCGCAGATATCACATTTGTTGCAGGGCATGACGGCGGGAATGATCACTTCTTTGCCGATCAGGTCTGCCTGGCCGGCGATGACGGTGCCGCTGATTTCATGGCCCAAGGTCAGGGGCGGTTTCTGGACGGTGGGTACGCCGTCGTAAAAGTAGCCGACGTCGGTGTGGCAGACGCCACAGCCGGCTATTTCCACCAGTACTTCTCCGGGTTGCAGTGCAGGGACGTCAATGCTGGTTTTTTCCAGTTTGCCTGGTTCTGTCATCTGCCAGGTTTGAATTTTTGCAGGTATACTCATTCTTTGTTTAACCTCCTTGGTTATGCTTGTTGCTGGCCGGCGGGCTGTTATTCACCCTGCCAGACGGGGGGACGTTTTTCCATGAAGGCTTGCAGGCCTTCCAAGGCGTCTTTGGTCTGCATCAGTTCTTTTAAGTAGATGTGGTCGATGGCCTGTAGGCCTTCTGCAAAGTTTTTGCCTTCGCCGGCACGCGCTGCTTTTTTGGTGAGGGCCAGGACGACCGGGCTCAAAGAGGTGAATCTTTGCAGGAATTTTGCGGTTCCCTGGTCAAATTCGTCGGCGGGCAGGACCTGGTTGATCAAACCCATGGCTTTGGCTTCGGCGGCGGTGAAGATGTCGCCGCTGAGGAGTATTTCCAGGGCCAAAGGCCGGGTGGTAAGGCGCGGCAGGGCATAGCAGGCGATGGGCGGCAGGACACCCACTTTGATTTCCGGTTGGCCAAATTTGGCTTTTTCGGAGGCGACGATCATGTCGCAGAAGAGGACTACTTCGTAGCCGCCGCCCAAGGCTGCGCCGTTGATGAGGCCGATGATCGGCTTTTCAAGGGCGTCCATGGCTAAAAACAGGCGGTCGAAGACGTCGATCATCAGGCCTACCTTGTCCGGGGTATGATCAGCAACGTCCACACCGGCGGAAAAGGCTTTGCCGGCGGCGTCAATGACGACGATGTTGCCGGGCTCTGTTTGGGCCCACTGGAAGGCTTTGACCATCTCTTCCATCATCTCAATGGTCAGTACGTTTAAGGGGGGGCGATCCAGGGTGATGCGGATTACGCCGTCCCCACTTTTTACTTGCAGGTTTTGATAGGACACATTTTTCCTCCTTCGCTAATCCACTATACAGCTGGCTGAAGCTATAAAATGGTAAACCTTTCCTCCATGCTCTTTTTAGAACATCACAACTTACATCAATCCTGCACAAAAAACCTTATTTTTCACATTTCAGCTGGCTACTACCTTATACCACCACCTAACCATATTAAAGGTGTTGTTTTAATTTTAATAAAATATAGAAAAAATGAAAATCACTTAAAAGCATGGAAGCAGTGTTAAAATAGTGTGAATTAAGAGTTAACACTTTCAGGCCCCCCTGACTAAAATCCCGCCGGCCTGCTTAAAATTGTCAATATAAACCGCAAAAAGGAAGAAGCTGCCTGCAAACAAACATATTTCTTAATATTCAGCGTAGACGGACCTAATTCAAGCCCGCAAAATACTAAATTTAAAGGAAGTATGCCCTGCAGGTCCCGCTAAATAAAAAGACACTGCAGGGCATACTTCCCGTTCAAATCATTTTTCTAAAAAGTAGAGCCCCCTGTTCCAATACGAAATAATCAGCAAGCTCACTATTTTACACCTTTTCTACCTGGTCAACAGGATTTACCTACGGCCCGTCATCTTCCCGGCGCCTTTGCTTCTCAAAAAACTTGTTAACCATTGCTACATAATCTTCTGCCGGCATTATTTCTGCAGAGATGACCTGCATGGTCCGGGCAGATACCCTGCCTGTTTCTGCAAATTCCCGGCCTGCTTTCTGAACCGCTTTGTACTTTTCATCATAGGCACCGGCAACAAAACCCAGGGCCCCGGCGGGAATAAGGATTTCACCGCCGTTTTGCCAGTGCAGGTTTTGGCAAACAGCTGCAAAGTGCCGGCGCAGGGGCTCAAAATTGACCTTTTCTGAAAAACCGCAGGTAGAAATAAGCACCGCCGTCTGGGCGCGGGGTTTAAACCGCTGGTGGCGGCAGCGCCCCTTTTCGTCAAAAACAAGCAAAGGATCCAAGAGCGCAAAACACCTGTCCAACACCGTTTTAAGCTGCGCACTAAAACCATCGACATAAACAGGGCTGGCCAAAATCACAACATCGGCTGTTTCAATTTCCGTCTTTAAAAAAGCTGTCATTTCATCCTTAATTGTACACCGGCCCGGGGTTTTAAACCAGCAGGCCATACAGCCCTGGCAATATTTAATCGCCATCCGCTGCGGGTAATACTTTTTACAGGCTGCCGGTTCCATACCTGCGAGAAATAAATCCAGGATTTTTTCTGTAAAAGAACGCCGCCGAGGGGAACCGGCCAGCGCCACAACCTTTTTGTTCACCGTTGAACACGCTCCTTTGCACAGGAATCAGGCCCTTCAAAAAACACAGCAGCAGGTTGTTTATCTGTCTTTAAAACTTGCTTTGCGCCTCTCCAACAGAGCGTTAATACCCTCCCTCCGATCTTCACTGTTAAAGGAAATCATAAAACTTTCTATTTCAAAATTTGTGGCAGAGGTCAAATCCATATTTTGACCCATGTTGATCGTTTTTTTGAGAACCTGCATGGCGACCGCCGGCTTGGAAGCTATTTTTTGGGCCAGTTGTGCCGCGTGGGGCATCAGCTCAGCCTCCGGTAAAACATTGTTTACCAGGCCGTAGTCCTGCGCCGTAGCAGCATCAATCATCTCTCCCAAAAAAAGCAGCTCTTTGGCCCGGGCCGGGCCGATCAGCCGCGGCAAACGCTGTGTACCGCCCCCCCCGGGAATAATCCCCAGGTTGATTTCCGGCTGGGCAAACCTGGCCTTTTCCCCGGCCAGGCGGAAATCACAGGTCAGGGCCAGTTCACAACCGCCTCCTAAAGCCAAACCGTTGATCACAGCAATAGTGGGTTTGGTCAGGTTTTCAATTTTGCTAAAAACTGAGAGCGCCTGCAGGCAAAATTCATACATCTGCAAGGCTGAAAAATTTTTAATCTCCATAATATCAATGCCCGTACAAAACGCCTTTGCCCTCACCATAATTTTGCGACAATTTTGCTCAGATCTCCCCCCCGGAAAAACCTTTTTGGTTTTTGTGTTCAGATCTTATAAAAATGTATGCACAGTATACAACAGCCCTGCCCTGTCCCCTGAACCAGCCGGATAAAGGTATACCAACACTCCCCACCTGCCCAGCACTTTTCCAACATCTCCAACACCCTTGTTTCACCGGCTGCAAAGCCGGGCTGAAACCTTTTCAAATTCAGGCGGCCGCTATTTCCCTGCCCGTCAAAAACGCTTTTTCATTTAATTCCTGATACTTGGCCGGTACCAGGCGTTCGACCACTTCCAGCCAGGTGTCCAAAGCACCCCCCACTTGCAGGGAAAGTACGCCTAAGAGAACCACACCGACCACCGCCGGGTTGCCCAGGTCGCCGGCTATTTTCATGGCGTCAACCCAGAACACCCTCCCGGCAGCTGTTTTCAGTAAAGATTCAACTTCTTCCTCCCGGGGATACTTTGCCTTGCCCAAATTTACCGCCGGCGGAGGAATACGGTAACGGTTTACAATGGCCATGGCCCCTTGTTTAATATAAAGCGGCCAACGCCCTGCTTCCAACATTTCAAACCCCAGCAGGTAATCAACCTCCCCTTGTTCAACCAACGGGGAATAAACTTTTTCGCCCCAACGCACATGGCTTTCCACAGTTCCTCCGCGCTGGGACATGCCCAGAACTTCTGCTTTCTTAACATCATAACCTAATGCCAACCCGACCTCCGTCAGTATATTACTGGCTAAAATAGTGCCTTGCCCGCCGACGCCGGTCAAAATAAAGTCAATTTTTTTCATGCTGCCCGGTCTCCTCTCCACCTGGATTTTTGATCGTTTTTTATTCCCGGATAATCGCCCCGACAGGACAAACCTGCATACAAATGCCGCAGCCGTTACACAGCAGGGGATCGATGCTCACATGGTCTTCTTCCTGCATAAGCGGCGGACAACCCAACTCCAGACAGGTGCCGCAATTTGTGCATTCGTCCGGGTCCACAAAGGGAGGTTTATTTTTTTCCCTAATATGGAGAACACAGGGCCGCGCCGCAATAATTACGGAAGGCTGTTCGCTATCCAGATGCTTTGCCAACACTTCAGCCAGATTATCCATGTCATAAGGATCGCACACATCAACTTTTTCGTAACCGATGCTGCGCACTAATTTTTCCAATTGCACTGCTTTGGTCTGCTGCCCCTGCAAGGTAATCCCCGTTCCTGGATGCTGCTGGTGCCCGGTCATGGCTGTAACGCTATTGTCCGTAATAATTGTTGTTACAGAGCTGTTATTATAAAGCACATTAATCAGGGGGTGGATGCCGGAATGGAAGAAAGTTGAATCACCAATCACCGCCACAGTCCGGTCCTTGACACCAGCCCTGGCCACACCGTGCGCCACACCGATACTGGCCCCCATACACCCGCAGGTATGCAAAGCACTGAGAGGAGGTGCCGCACCCAGGGTATAGCAGCCGATATCACCCAGGACCACCACCCCGGCCTCCCGCAAAACATGGAATAAACCGCGGTGCCCGCAGCCGGGACAAAGCATGGGCGGCCGGATTGGCAGTGCAGCCAAAGCAGCAGCTGCTGCCGTCGCCCCTGCGGTCTCCTCAGTTCCTTTCAAAAGGCCGGCCTCTGCCGCATAGCGACGAATCAGGCCCGGGGTTAGCTCACCGGTCACCGGAAAAACATCTTTGCCCCGCACATCAATACCCATCAGGCGGATTTGTTCTTCAAAAAAAGGATCAAGCTCTTCTACCGCTAAAATGGTCTGCACCCGGGCAGCAAATTCACGGATCAACCTTGCAGGCAAAGGGTAGACCATCCCTAATTTGAGAAACGTTGCCTCGGGAAAAACCTCCCGGGCATACTGGTAGGCTACCCCGGCGGCAATAATCCCCAAAGAGCCGTCTCCCGGTTCCAGGCGGTTAAGCGGTGAAGAATCCGCATAGGCGGCCAACTCCCTAAGCCTTTCTTCAATAACAGGGTGGCGCTGCCGGGCATAGGCCGGCACCATCACATATTTCGGAATATTGCGGTCATAAGGAGGCGGTTCTGCCGGCGAAGGCGGGGGGGGCGCCGCAAACATCTCCACCGGTGAAGAAGAATGTGAAAGGCGTGTTACAGACCTTAACATCACCGGGGTGTCAAATTCTTCGCTCATTTCCAAAGCCAGGCCCACAAACTGTTTAGCCTCCTCGCTGTCAGCCGGCTCCAGCATGGGCAGTTTGGCAAAACGGGCATAGTTGCGGTTATCCTGTTCGTTTTGCGAACTGTGCATATCGGGATCGTCAGCGGTAACGATCACCAGGCCGCCCTTCAAACCGGTATAAACCCCATAAAACAAGGAATCCGCAGCTACGTTTACCCCCACATGCTTCATGGCCACCAAAGCTCTTGTTCCCGCATAAGCAGCCCCTGTACCCACGTCCAAAGCCACTTTTTCGTTGGGAGCCCACTCCGAAAAAACACCGGGAAATTTAGCGAAATTCTCCATAATTTCTGTGCTCGGCGTACCGGGGTAGGCCGCGCCAACCCGCACCCCGGCCAAATAAGCGCCGTAGGCAATGGCTTCGTTACCGGTCATTAATTTTTTCAATGCAATTCCCCCTTCCTTTCTTGATCCTTGATCCTGTCAATTTATTTTGTTTTTAGCTGCTCAAAAAAAGGTTCCAGCTTGCCCAACACCTGTTCTTCAGAAAAAAAGCGCACATCAGACATATCCGCCTCAAATACCACCCCTGGCAACCCTGTTTTTTCTGCGATTATGTTGCGCTTATCATACAAGCCCAAACCGGTGGCCTTACAACTGCGGTTGGAAAAAAAGACAAACCCGTCGCAACCGTATTTTTCGATAAAGTTCAATTTAAGCTGCACCCTGTAATCAAAGCTGCGGTTGACAAACGCCTCCAGATAATTTTCTGCCAGGCTTTCCAGCGGGCGATCTAGGTCAAAAGCATAGGCCCAGGAATGGGTATACTGTGAAACCGCCACCAAGGAATGATGCGCAGCAAATAGTTCTGAAAACCAGCGCAACCGCGGCCAAAGCGGAATATGATCAAAATATATCTTATAGTGTTCCTCAGGTATAGCCCGAATTCCTTTTTCAATTCTGGCCTCCACTTCCTCTTTCAGGGTTTGATAATAGGTCACAGCCTCCTCTGTTCCCCGCCAGGTTACAATGGGGGCCATGTGAAAACAAGCATCAAAAAAGCCAAAAGGGGCCGGTTTGAGAGCAGCAGTATCCAGCACCTCGTTCCAAAGGCGGCAGGCCACGTTGGAAAGGTGTAAAACCTCCCGTAAACGGTCATAATCAAAGGGTTCCCCTGTAATTTCCTCAATAGCATATATTATCTCTTTAATCTGCCGCATAAAATAGCTTCGGCAGACTTTTTCAGGTTCGCTGCCAATCAAGGGGGAATCCAAAAGAAAATAGGGGGCCTGGTAATAGCGGCCGGCCACTTCAAACCATTTGGGCAGGCTGCCACACTGGGTATTACAGCAAAACAGCAGATCCGGCTTTACAATTTCCCCCACAGGGTGTTCATCAGCATAAGCATCCCCGATACCGCACCGGGCATAACCGCACAGGTCATGGGAATAACCCCGGGCCTCAGCCACCAAAGACATCTTATCGGCAACCTTGCGGGCTGCCGCCACTGCACCAAAGTTTTCAGGGTAATAGGGGAAAATACCGGCGGCATAGATCAGTTCCACTGGAAAAATAGCGGTAACCCAGGCTACCGGAATACCCCTTTCCTTGGAACGAACCCCCTCCTGATAATATTTGGCCATTAGCTCTTTCATCAACCCGGCCGTGGTGAATTGCTTTTTTTAAGAAACTATAATTCACCCCCGATCATTTG
>JBMNNQ010000006.1:0-49545 GCA_050942615.1 Dethiobacteria bacterium
AATTGCAATTGTTTCCTTATAGATATTTTTAAAAGCTTCCTCGGCTGCAAAAATAGCAGGAACTGATACGGTGAAGGCAGTTATTCGCACTGAGGTGTGTCCACTTGAATGCAACGGGGACGGTTCCCGTTGCATCACGAATGCAACGGGGACGGTTCCTGTTGCATCACAACGAATTGCAGGTTAAATTTTTTAGAAGGAACCGTCCCTATTGCATTTAAAGGCCCTGCCAAAAGCAGGGCCTTTAAATGCACTTAATATTATTTTGCAGCTTTTATGGTGTGGTCTGGATATGAAATTTTTCTTCCTGCCATGCAAGATGTATTTTCAGCGCTTCAGCCAACGGGCGCAGGGGAACATAGGTAACGTTGTCGATCAGGTATGCTGCAAAATTTAGGGGGCGGCCGTTCAGCGTTCCTTCCACACGGCGCTGAACCTGGGGCAGGGTTTTGCCGGGGTCGGCTGCGGAAATGTTTTCTGCTGCAGATCCTTCTTGGTTGTTCCCCAGTTGTATTTGAATACGGTGTTTAAACGCGTCCCAGCCGGCCCAGTCATTATCCATAAAAATGCGCGGGCAGGCCTTGCCGCTCCAATCAAAGTGCCGGCGCAGTCGTTCCACCCCCCAGCCCCTTTGCTGTAGGAGCCCGGCTGCTAGTGCTGCTGCCCGGGCCAGTGTTTTTTCCCGGTTGCCGCTTTCACATATTTCTATGCCGATGGACTTGCGGTTGCCGGGGCCACCGGCGCCGTCACCGGCGTGCCAGGCAGTTTCGTTTAAGGGGATAGCTTCTATGGCCTCTTTTTCATCCACGCAGATGTGCCAGGAGGCGGTTCTGCTGTTAATGGGGTTTGTCAGCCAGGCCCGTTCGTTGCGGGCCGTGGAGCCGGGGTTACCGGTAGAGTGTATAGTTATATATTCCGGGGCGAGGTGCAGTCCCGGCCGCCGGTTATGGGGGGTGCTTGCAGGAATATGGTCCACAAAGTAGCTTGTTTTCACGTTTGTTTAATTCTCCTTCTATAAAATAGCTGCCATTTTAAATTGGCGCTCAAAGTGTGTTTACGGGAAATGAGCCGGTATCCCGCGGTTTAAGCCGTGGGAATATGTCAAAGCATTTTGGCTACATTACCGTTCAGTTCCCGAATGCAGGCCGTCAGTTCATCCAACTTGCCTTCGATGCGGGTTAGCAGGTAAAGACTGATTACTGCAGGAAAGCCGATATTCGCAATCAGGGGGATCAGTTCTTCTACCCCATGGCAGCATCACCTCTTTTTTAAAATTACAGCAAGGAATGGCAGGTGTATGCTGTTCCTTGCTGTTAATTCTACGCTTGGGGATGTACTTTTGTGCTGTTTTTTTGTTGAATCACGGCAGGGCAGGGGCCGGGCGGTGGCTCCGGTTTGTGCTTGGGCTGCCGCCCGCTGCCCCCGGTGTCCCTGAAAATGGTAGCTGTCTAGTAGTCCAGGATGGTGGTAACTTCGCGGGCTACTATTTCTGCCCTGACTTTTTCAACAATGCTGCCGCCGCTGGTTTCAAAGATGTCGGTACTGATAATCAAGTCCATGGCGTTTTCAACATCTTCAGCGTCCAGGTCTTCGATAGGATCTTTTACGGTTTTTGTTACGGTTTTGCCTTCTGCGTTACGAAAAACCAGGCGTAAGGTTTGATCCATGATTGCACCTCCTTTCCCGCTGCGTAATTGCCTGCTGTTTCAGGCGGGAAGCTGCCCAAAACAGCAGGCGGTCATCGGCAAACAACTGTTTGCTGCCCAGGCCCCTTTAGGGTTCCTCAAACAGCAGGGCTTCGCTGATGCGGCGCACTTCTTCTAGACCGTGTTCCTGCAAGTCGCCCAGGGCGTTGCCTACTTCATAAACGTCCTGGTCGGAAGCCGACGGATTCAGGTTGGAATAGGACTGGGTGCGGTAAAGATGGTTGCCCAGGCTATCCATTCCCACTACCAGGCGCAACTGCAGGCGACCGGTTAAAGGGTTGCTGTTTACAGCCATGTTTACACCTCCTTTGTGTTTGCTGTCTCCAGTTTAACCGCCCCGGCAGGGTCTGCCAAATACTGGTTGCGGGCGCCGGGGGGCACAAAAAAACCCCCCGCGGTGCGCGGGGAGCGGTTAACAGGCCCCTTTTGCCACAGCAGGGGGCCGTTAGCGGTTTGCTGTGGCGGGAAGGAAGTGAGCAAAACTATTTTATATTAATCAAAAAAGGGTAACAGGGGGGGCTAAGTTCATAATTCAGGTAAGCGCGGTTTTCATGCGTAAAAGGGATAGGTTGACTGCGCCCATTACCTGCAAGTTGATGGAATAAAGGGCGATCATGGTTAAAAATGCCGGCAAGAACCCCCCGGGTTTATCCGTGGGGGGTATGTCGGTCAACAAACTATATTATAATTTAGTCTTTTTTAGCCCCGCCAACGTTTTCCATCACCACTGCTGCATTAAGGATTGTTAGTTCGAGGTTTTGTTTTTGCAGCGCCCTTTGTAGATCTTCAAGTGAGAACTCAAGTGCCTGGAACTTTTCCTTGCTTAAAGACTGTTCCAAAACAGGTGCCCGTCTTGTAATATAGTCTAGGCTCTCTTCCGCCTTTTTGTAATCATCGGCTGCAGCATACAAAACTGTATTTCTCAAATGGTAGCCAAATTCATAAACAGGAAGGACCTTTTGATCAACAAAAGGCGACACTAGTTCTGCTAAGTTTCCGGTCAGCATGTTGGCCGCAACCATGGTGTTGAAATAGTTTTGCTCATTGCTAAATACTGTAAGGATATCCAGCTGCCTTTCAAAGTCGTCAATTTTTTCCTGCGGCACACTTTCTTTTATAACCTGCGGTTGCAGTTCATTCCATTTGGTATGCAGATTTGTAATGGTGCTGGCAATATTGTCCCAGATTACAGCAGTTTCCTGGGGGATCTCCTTATTTTCCATTTCCAAACCCTCTGTTTTTAAAAGTTCGCCCAGCAGGGTATCCTCATAAGTCAAGTCACTGATCCGGGTTTTTTCTTTACTTTCCTGTTGATTGGCGCCGGCCTCAGCTTCTTTTTGTTCCTCTTTCATATTTTTTTCTATGATGGGGACAAGATCAGCTTGTTGCATAATGTTTAGAGCCCCTTTTTCAATATCCACAAACGCCTCAGGAGGCTTTTTTTGTGTTTCGGGCTTTTGGCTGGACTTTTTTCCGCCACCGCAACCCATGCCCAAAAAGATAAAGAAAACCATGCATAAGATCAAGCATTTTATTTTTAAATTCATAGTAATCACCGCTGTTAGTATACCCAAACACGACAATGCAATGGGGACGGTTCCTGTTGCATCACAACGAACTGCATGTTAAAGTTTCTTATGGCGCAGTCATAACAGCTATCGGATTAACCCCCCAATATTGGGAACATTGCCATCCTTTGTCGGCTTGGGCCTCCTGATGGTAGTCATCCTTATCTTGCAGCAAATCTAGTATGCTTTCCTTAATACCCTCTTCCCTTCTAAGTGGGGAAAATAGAAGGGCAACTGTTATGACAATGCACCTGCAGAATCGCTATTTGGCACCATAAAAACTGAATTGGTTTATCCTAACCATTATGAAACTAGAGCAGCAGCCAGACAAGCCATTTTTGAATATGTTGAAGTATTTTACAACCGCTTACGCCGCCATGCCAGCCTTGGCTACTTAACGCCGGTAGATTTTAAGCAACGTTATTTTCAAGAAAAAGCTTGGATCTAACGGCAGTCAAGGGCCGTCAAGGGCAAAGCTTTACCCTTGACGGCCCACATCAGCTGACCCTGTTGACTGCTCGACATGTAAACATGGCGGGCTGCCCCCCGGCGAGGGCGGGTGTGGGCAGGGCCTACGAAATAATGCGGTAAGGGCAGTTATTCGCACCTAGGTGTGTCCACTTTATTGGGGACAGGTCGGTTTTTCCATTCCAGATAGTCTACGGTCTAGTGACCCTCCCTTGCGAATTATGCGATTTTTACGCGTTAACCTGGCGCGTTGTCGTTTCAAGGCACCCGGGGAGACGTTTACCCCCTGGGGATGCTTAATTTCAGAATTGGTTTGACAACTGTTGCCTAAAGCTTTACAATTTAAGTAAGGAAACTTGTTTCCTTACTTATGCATTTTTAATAGAAAGGAGCATAAAATAATGTTAACAACAAATATAAATGCAGGAGATGGACAAATAGAAAAACGCCGGATTAATATCTCCAGTAAAAGACAGATCACTATCCCCGCAAAATATTTTGATTCTTTAGGTTTAGATAAAGAACTTGACTGTATCTATTCTAAGGATATGCTGATCCTTTTGCCTGTAAAAAAAGAAGATCCCGCTTTTGCTGAAGAGATCTTACAAGATCTCATCGAGCAAGGTTTTTCAGGTGAAAAACTATTAATCGAGTTTAAAAAAGCCAATCGTAAAGTTAGGCCTGCTGTTGAAAAATTGATCGAGGAAGCTGATGAAATTGCAAAGGCAGCCTCTATAAATTATATAGACCCAACAGACGATATCTTTGGCGATGAAGAACCGAAGGCTTAATAATGCTTCCTGTAGTCTATACCCCAATGGCAGAAAAATATTTTAAAAAACTTAAGGACAAGCGGCTTAAGAATTCATTCAAGGAAGCAATTGTTAGCATAAGAACAAACCCCCAAATAGGAAACGCTAAATCTGGCGACCTAAAAGGTATTTACAGCCTCGATATTTACTATAATCGTACAAATTATGAGCTTGCCTATAGGATATCTCAACTTGAAAATGGCGAAATGGTAGTCATTATCATGGCGGGCACTAGGGAAAACTTTTATAAAGAACTAAAAAGATATATGACTTAATGCTAAGTTAGCCCTTCCCAAACATTTCCAAAACCGCCATCCTCTTGGACGGTTTTTTTACTGTGGCAACTTTTACAAAGGGGCTGCCAGTTCTTTCTATGTGATTTTGCATGACACCTTTCCAGCGTTAGCCGTGCGACAAAGAAGCAACCGCCTCCAGGCCGTCTGCAGTAAACAGCGGCACACTGGCGCCGGCAACCTTTAAATGATGTTCAACATATCCCTGAATCTCTTCTTTCTTCAGGGGTTCCAGGACATACCGCATAATGATCCGCTGGTTTAACGGCTGGACGTGGGACACCTCCAGCCTTTGCAAAAGCAGTGGCAAACCCGCCAGAATCAGGACAAAAGGGTTTAGCGCATCCATATTAAAGTTGAAAAGCAGCCCCAGATCCGTCAACATCTTAGGGGTAGCCAAATGCATTTCATCCATGATCAATACAGGCGTAATCTTCTTGTCCCTGTACAAAGACAGGGTCCTTTGCTGCAGCTGCCCAAACAGATCCACCTTGCGGAAAAGCGGTTCTTCCCCCAGGCCCCGTACCAGCCCCCGGTAGAAATCCATGACTGTCCCTTAATTCTAAAATGGTTCCTCTCAGATCAGCCGGGATGCTGCGGGCCTGTCCCTTATCGGCACGCTGTTTGGGCTTTAGCCCGGCAAAACCTTCTTTTTTGTAGATACCCAGCCAATTTTCAACCGTCTTCGGCCTGTATTCTTTGGCCCCATAGTACGGCACCTGGTGCACCAGGCTGCATATTTCAGCTAAATAGTCCTGTTGGGAAAATCGTTTTCCTTACCTCTTTGAAAGTATTCCCGGGGGGAAATATTGAAATTATGAACGATTTGCATTGTAAATAGTCTTGTAGATAAAAATGTTGTCCAAAGGTTAGGAAGTGGTGCCGGGGTAACCTATAAATTGAAATAAAAATTGCCGATTTTTAAAATTGCTTCCAGGAAGATATCAACATCTTCCTTGGTGGTAAAATAGCTTAAACTTACCCTGCAGGTGCCCTGGCCCAGGGTGCCGATGGTTTTATGGGCCAGGGGTGCGCAGTGCATGCCGGACCGGGTAATAATGCCGAAATTTTCGTCCAGCAGAAAACTTAATTCGCCGCATTCTAAACCTGCCAGGTTAAGTGATAACACCGGTGTCTGGCGCCGGCTGTCTGCCGGGCCGTAAATGGTGATGCCCCGGATACTTTGCAAGCCGCTGATCAACCTGTCCATCAGGTTTTTTTCATGTTCCTGGATTACCGTCAGGCCGGTTTTTTGTATGAAATTTACACCTGCACCTAAACCGGCAATGCCGGGGGTGTTGGGCGTGCCGCTTTCATATTTGTCCGGCAGAAAATCCGGCTGTCGGGTTTCTGTGGATGAGGACCCGGTGCCGCCTTCGATCAGGGGCCGGATTTTTAAGCCCGGGCGGATATAGAACCCGCCGGTTCCCTGGGGGCCAAATAACCCTTTGTGCCCGGTAAAAGCCAAAACATCAATATTTTGTTCCTGCACATCCAGGGGGATGTTGCCGGCACCCTGGGCGGCATCTACTACGAACAGGGCCCCCTTTTCCCGGCAGATCTGCCCTACTTCTTGCAGCGGCTGAATGGTCCCCGTGACGTTGGAGGCGGCAAGGATGCAGACCAGGCGGGTATTTTTTCCCCAATTTTTCTCCAGGTCGGGGGGGTATAGACTGCCGTCGGGAGCGCATGTAAGATAGGTTACCGCCACCCCTTTTTCTCTTAAAGTGTGCAGGGGGCGGGCCACGGCGTTATGCTCCATGGAACTGGTAAGAACGTGATCGCCGGGCTTAAGGTAACCTTTGAGCACGGTATTTAGGGCCTCGGTAATATTTTTGGTAAAAACCACCCGGGAAAAAGCAGCGATATTAAATAGTTTTGCCAGCGCTTCACGGGTGTCCAAAAGGACACTGGTCGCTTCCAGGGTCTTACTGCTGCTGCCCCGGCCGGGGTTGGCACCGATTTTGCGGTTATAGTTGTCCATTACCCGGTATACTGGTTCCGGTTTCGGCCAGGTTGTAGCCGCGTTGTCTAAATAGATGGTTTTGCCCATATTGCCTTGGCCCCCCTTTGCCGGTAGTCGCTTAACCTGCGGGTTGCCCGGGGGTTGCTAACAGGTTTTGTTCCACAGGGCTGTCCGCCGCTTGATTTTTACAATACCTTCTGTTTGAATGCTGTTGTCCCCCGCCAGCACTTTTTTCACTGCTCCCACATTTTCCGCACTGACCAGCAGGGACATGCCGCAAAAGCTACTTGCTTCGCGGGGGGTGGGGGAGATGCTGCATTTAATGCTGTTTTCCTTTAGTTTCCGGTACAGCCGGAGACCTTCCTGGTGGTTGGGGAAAAGGACATAATAGTCATAGACTGCTGTTGTCACCGTCTTGCCCCTATTTCCCGATTAGCTCGATGAAAGCCTGGACTCTGGTCCGCATTTGTTCCATGTCCTGTTCGCTGTAATCTGTTTCCAGGTGCAGATAGGGGACGCCTGCTTCTTTTAAGGCCTGCTGGACCAGGTATGCTTCTGTTGAATACAAGCCGCAAAACTGTAGGTTGCAGTCTATTACCCCGTCAACCTGATAATCTTTTACCAGGCGCAGGATGTCGTCGATCCGTTCTGCGTTGGGTGTAAAGCAGGCACAGTTTGTTTGCATATAACGCCCGGCCAGCGCTTTGATCTGTTCATCCAGCGTTTTACCGTTTTCTTCAACTAAGTTTTCAAAATACCGGGTGCCGGTGCAAAGTTCTTCTACTACGACGGCGGCGCCGCTGGTTTCTATAATATGGTGGAGCTTCCAGTTTGGAATGGCCATCGGGGTGCCGGTAACGAGGATGCGGGGTGCGTCGGCTGGGAAGACTCCTTCGCCTTTGGCAATTCTGGCGTCCAGTTCATCACAGAGTTTGTGCACCATGGCCGCATTGCGTGCCGGATCATCATAAAAAGCAATTTGCGTGACCAAAAGGACATCCTTCCCGCTGATGGGCAGGGGTGAATTTTTTCTGGTGCTGTAAAGCCGGGCCAGGGCCTTCCTTTTTTCGTTGATCAGCTTGATGTTTTCTGCCAATATTTCCGGGGTAACTTTGTTGCCGGTCAAATCCTCCACTTTTTTGAACAGCAACCTGATTTCTTCCTCCCAGGCCAGAATATCTTTTTCCCGTTTCATCTGGGGGGTGTCCATCACGTGGATGGGAACCTCCTGGCTTAGAATTTCCCAGGCTTTTTTCTTGCCGTCGCAGGTTGTTTCACCTATGTACATGTCGGCAATTTTGAAAAAGGGGCAGGTGTCGTCCAGGCGGGCCCCTACGGATGCTTTGATGAGGGGGCAGGTGTTGGCCGGCAGTACCTTTTCACCGCCGGGCACCCAAAACTGGGATCCCCCGCATAGACCGGTTGCAATGCCGCCGGCGGCAAAGATAATTTCGTCGGGCACATAAACGCAGAAGGTGCCGAATACTTTGCCCCCTTTTTTTTGATGTTCAACTAATTCTGCCGGTCTGACACCATGGATTTCAGCAACTACAAAGTTGAAAAAGTCCATTCCCTCCGGGCGATTTTCCTGGGACATATAAATAGCACCAAAAGCCTCGGGTAAAGCCTCACAGAGCAGATCATGCTTTTCCAGATCCATTTCCAAGTCTGACCACATTTTTCGATAATCAGCCACAAAGTAGCCCCCTAAAATTTAGTTTTGTTACCTTTTTCCTGTAATTTGTTTTAATTAAATTATACCGGCGTTTTTTCTGATGTTCCAATTAAATTTATCTATTGGCGGTGGCGGCAGGATAGAGAAAACCTTTACCGGTGAGGTGATCTGAAAGGGAAGATCCATGGTAAGATATTTATGAGGATATCTAGAAAATAGGGGGGCAGGTAAGCTTGTTAACTACTATCGGGGTGGACGTGGGTTCTGCATCTACCAAAATCGTGCTTTTGCATAAGCAAAAGATGTACTCAAAAATCCGTCCGACGGGGTGGAGTCCCCGGGATGCAGGCCATCAAATTCTGGAGGATATTTTAGAGGAACATGCTTTGACCCTGCAGGAAATTGATTATGCAGTGGCTACCGGTTATGGCAGGGCTGCCGTTACCTATGCCCAAAAGGAAGTTACGGAAATAACCTGCCACGGGAGGGGGGCGGTTTACCTGCTGCCGGAGGTGGATACAATCATTGATATTGGCGGCCAGGACAGCAAGGTGATTAAAATTGCCCCGGGGGGCAAGGTGCAGGATTTTATGATGAACGACAAATGTGCTGCCGGGACGGGGCGCTTTTTGGGGGTGATGGCTAATGCTTTGGGGTTGGATGTTGCTGAACTGGGCAGGTACCGGGCGGCAAAACCGGCTGCTATTAACAATATGTGTACTGTTTTTGCTGAATCAGAGGTAATCGGGCTGCTTGCCCGGGGTACAGCGAAGGATACCATTATTTCCGGGTTGCACCAGGCTGTGGCCCGGCGCACCGGGTCTATGATCAAAAAAATGGGCCCTTACCATACTGTAACCTTTACCGGCGGGGTAGCTTTAAATGCGGGTGTTCACCGTTGTTTGGAAGAAGAGCTGGGCACCAGGATTTTGGTGTCAGAGCACTGTCAAATAGCAGGCGCCCTAGGCGCAGCACTGCTTGCCCGGGATTGCTGTTTATAATTAAGAAAATGCAATGGGAATGCAATGGGGACGGTTCCTGTTGCACCACAACGAACTGCATGTTAAAGTTTCTTATGGCGCAGTCATAACAGCTATCGGATTAACCCCCCAATATTGGGAACAAAGGCTCCAGCACTATAATAGTGGTTACAGAAATACAAAAAGTTATTGTTTTTTCACAGACTTAACCAGGGTTTTTGTAAACTTTCATTTAGGGGAAGACGGTAGTGGGTTTTTAAAAAAAAATGAAGCCTTACAAAAAGATAGGGAGAAAAAAGCTGGGCAGATTATTAAACAGTACCTAGGCTATTCTTCCAGAAACAGTTTCACGCTTGGCGCTTTGGCGGCTTTTCTTAGACTTTTTTTAAGGGTTTCTATTTCAGTTTGGCCCTCAAGCTTTTTTAATGGTTTATCACTGTGCAGATGGTAGTCATCCTTATCTTGCAGCAAATCTAGTATGCTTTCCTTAATACCCTCTTCCCTGCCTTTTTCATGATAAGACGTTGTCAGTTGCATAAAGGCCTTTAACTCCTTAGGGGTTAGTTCATCGTGTTTTTCATGTTCCCGTGTTTTGCTATTAGTAGGCATATCGGCGGTTCCTTCCCGTTGGCTTTTGGAAGTTTTATTGTAATTCCATTTTATACAACAGGTGTTTCATCGTTTTTTATAGAATAATCAATTTGGAGTTATTTTTTGACAGGTGGTGGCCATGCGACAGGTAGAATACAGGTTGAAAAACGGTTTGATCGGTTTGGTGGCAGATACCCATGTGCCCACCCGGGCGGTGGCTCTGCCCGCGCAGCTTTTTACCCTTTTCAGGGGGGTGGATCTGATCTTGCATGCCGGGGATCTGGTAGTAGAAAGTATTTTAAATGAACTGAGGACTATCGCTCCGGTGGAGGCTGTGGCTGGGAATATGGATTCTGCAGGTCTTAAAGCGAAGCTGGGCTTAAAGAAAATTATCTGTTTGGGAAAGGTTTCTTTGGGGCTTTTCCATGGCACCGGTTTGCCCCGCGGTGAACCGGCGCCAATTTTACAATGTTTCCAGGGGTGTAATATTCAGGGCCTTATTTTTGGGCACAGCCATGTTCCTCTTTGGGGGTACACTGAGGGTATTCTTACTGTCAACCCCGGCTCAGCAACAGATCCGCGCGCCGGCTACCGCCCTTCATGTGCCCTGCTGCGGGTAGAAGGCCGGCAGCTTCAGGGGGAAATTTTGGAATTGGCCTGAATAATCTTAAATATAGATGGGTATTTGGCTGTTACCTTATGTTTGCCCGACTCCGCTGTTTGCCAAATATTTAAACACCCCTTGGATTATAAAATGTGCCAGGGAAAGACTAAGTCGTGGGTATACCATTTCATTTTACCCGGTAAATATGAATAATCAATGTTTTCCTGCGCAATGCATCAGCTGCAATGTGTTAGCCCGGCAGTTTAACTTTTTTCCCCAAGGAAAGGGATGTATATATGAAGGTTGCAGTTGTCGGTGGAGGCCCTGCAGGCCTGACAGCAGCTAAAACGGCTGCAGACAACGGGTTGGAGGTAACGCTTTTTGAACATTACAGGATAGGGGAACGCATTAATTGCGGGGAAGGTTTTTTTGATATCCTGGGGTTATGTGGTAAACCGGAGGCCGGGGTTTTGTTCAAGGTCCAACAAATTCTTTTAAAAGTAAATAAATTACACCGCATTGACAGCTCCAAGCTGAATTTATGGATGATTGACAGGGCCGGTTGGCAACGCTGCCTGGCAGAGGAAGCACGTACATCAGGTGTGAAAATTTTGGAGGAAACCCCGATCAAAATTAACGACATGGAGCTTCTTCGGCAGGACTATGACTGGGTGATAGATGCCAGCGGTGTTTCTGCCATTTCCTTAAAAGACGGGACCGGCGCCGGTGAAAACAGGGACCGTGCCGCCCTTACCATACAGTGTCGCCTAAAAGGCGATTTTTCCAACCTTAAAAATTCTTTGAAGGCTGTACTGGAGCCACACTACCAGGGCTATTATTGGATATTTCCCAAGATAGCTTCGGAAGAGGGTCTGGCTAATGTAGGTATTGGTTTTTTTAACCATCCTTCCGCAAAAATAAACCTCAGGCAAGAGCTGTCCCGGGTTTTGCAACAGGAAAATTTGCAGGACTACCCTATTTTGGAATGCAGGGGGGGGAAAATCCCCTTGAACAGGGCGACTCCCTTTATGAAGGGCAATACCCTGTTGGTCGGTGATGCTGCCGGTCTGGCCTCACCGCTGTACGGGGGAGGGCTGGATATGGCTGTTGTTAGCGGCAGGTTGGCCGCTCTTTCCCTGGCACAGGGTGAACCCCATAAGTACGAACAGCTTTTTTGGGAAAAGGTTAAACACAAGGCTATTAATGAAGAAAAAATTTATAACCTTTGGGAACAAAAAGGCATTAATTTTATGGAATACTTATTTAAAGCCCCGGCAAATTTCCTGATCCCCGTGCTTTTTAACTTGGCGTCGGTATAACAAGGGCTGGAATATTGACTGCAACATTGCTTATGATTATGTTTTTTTAACGGTGACAGGGGTTTTATGGTAAGGTGCCGCTAACTAAAAATTTGTGAAACCTTCCTAAAAAATGTAGATACTACAACACCCGCAAGGTACTTTCCCGGCCCCCTCAGGGCTTCTATAGCCGGGAGTTCAAGGCGCCAAGGATGTTGATGTGCGATTTTAACGTCAAGCCGGCACAGGGGCTAATCATAGATACAGCCCTTGAGGCCGGCTTAGTTGTTTAAGACTAGCCCCCTGTTTGCCTCAAACAAAGAACCGTCCCCGGTGTTTCGCCCCGGTGTTTGCCCTTTGCCTGTTTGCCCCGGTGTTTGCCCCGGTGTTTGGGTGTTTATTTATGTAATTACCCCCTTATTTTCTTTAAAAGATGCTGTTTGTAGGCTATAATATCCCTGTAGTAAAATGTGGTTGATGCAGAAATAAATGGGTGTGACAGGAGAGGGGTTGACGGCCGTTGGGGGCTGCAGGCCTGGAATTGCTGAATTTTTTGTCGATGGAACTTACTGTAATGTTTACCGCGGCCTTGCCGGTTATTGAGCTTAAGGGCGCTATTCCGGTGGGCATTTCCCTGGGGATGACGCCGCTTCACGCTGCTGCAGTTGCTTTTGTGGGCAGTATGATTCCCGTGCCGATTATTTTGTTTACTGTTCGCCCTGTTTTCAATTATCTGAAATCCACAAATACTTTTAAAAAAATGATCTATAAGCTGACGGCCCGTTTCCTGAAAAAAAGCGGTGGCAGGATCCAAAGATATGGCCTTTGGGGCCTTATTTTTTTGGTCGCCGTACCCCTGCCGGGGACAGGGGTCTGGAGCGGCAGCCTTATTGCGGCGCTTTTGGATATGCGGTTTAAGTGGGCCTTTCCGGCTATTTTTGTGGGAAATTTGATTGCAGGAATACTGATAATGGGGGTCAGCGAAGGCTTGTTCAAGGTGCTGTGTGGGGGCTGGTGAAAAATTTGCTGGAAGAAGGTACTTTGCAGATGCCTAAAATTCTTTCCTGGATGGCTGTGTTTCTGGTGATGCTTTTAATTTTCAACCTTTCTTCACAGGTGGCGGAACATTCGAACGAGCTTAGCACCGGAATAACGGAACTGATTATTAAGGCAGTGGAAAAGGTGGCACCCGGGGCGGAGCTTGATCAAAAAAATATCAACAACAGGTTAAGGAAAAACGCACATTTTTTTTCTTACCTGCTTTTGGGGATGTTTGCATACAATGCCTTGCGGCGCAGCGGCTTGCGGGGCTGGCGATGTTTTATTTTAGCCTTGGGGGTCTGTGTTTCGTATGCCATTACCGATGAGGTGCATCAGCTTTATGTTCCCGGCAGGGGCGGGCAGGTGCGGGATGTACTTATCGACAGCGCCGGGGCCTGTGTGGGGATCGGGCTGTGCCGGTTTTGGATTTTAGGAAAAATATGTAGCAAAATATAATAAAAAAAGGTATTTAAAGGTTATGTGTCGTATATAAAGGCAAAGGCAATGGGATAAATATGGCAATAGGGGTTGGTACTGGATATCACGACAACATCTAACAAAAAATAGGACCGGGTGAGGCCGGCAGTGACAGCCTGGCCGGGGCGCACCTGTCAGTGGAACAGGTTTAAAGCCCGGGTTTTGGCAGGGAGATCATTAGTGGATGTGGTAACGCTATCCACAATAGGGTTGGGGCATCAACTCTTAAAGGAGAAGTTGTAGGGCCTGCTTTGGCTGGCGTTCTTCAATGACGTTAGAATCCCCCGGATTTATCCACGGGAGGTATCTCAAGTTAATAAAAATTTGATTGGTGGTCGAAACAATGCCATGTTTAAACGGTAAAATTAAACGGGTAGTTTTGACGCTGGCCGATGTTTTTCTGGTGAGCGGCTCTTTGTATATGGCCCTTTTTTTGCGCTATGAAGGGGCGATTCCCGCCTCATCCATACTAATTCTGGAACGCCTGCTCTTGCCGGTAGTTTTAATCAACCTCTCTGTTTTTCTTTTTGCCGGTATCTACCGCCGGGTTTGGCGTTATGCCAGTGTGGATGAGCTTCTGGTTATTTTTTTGGCCGTCTGTGTTGGCACCCTGGGCAGCTACCTCTACAGTTCATATACGGCCCTGCTGTTTCCACGCAGTGTTTATGCCATTTATTTGGGCCTGCTGTTGTTTTCCCTGGGGGGCACCCGTCTGTTTCTGCGGGTTTTGGCTGAATATCTGCACCGGACAGGCAGTATCAAGGGGCATGCACCGGTGTTGATCCTGGGTGCCGGGGACGCCGGGGTGCTGGTGGCCCGGGAATTTAAAAAACACCAGGTAGGCCAGGGCGTGCGGGTGCTGGGTTTTATCGATGATGATCCGGCCAAACAGGGGCTGGTCATCCAGGGCTTTCCGGTTTTAGGCACGCGGGCGGAGCTTCGCCGGCTAGTTGAGGAAAAGGGTGTCCGGGAAATTGTTATTGCCATGCCTTCTGTTTCTTACAGCAAACTGCGGGCCATTATCGAACTTTGCAAGGGCCTGCCTGTCAAGCTGAAAACAGTCCCGGGCATCTATGAAATTTTGGAGGGGAAAGTCAATATCCGGCATTTGAAAGAGGTGGGGATTGAAGATCTCCTGCGGCGCTCCCCGGTGGAAAGTGACATGCAGGAAATTTCCGGTTACCTGGCCGGCAAGGCGGTGATGATTACCGGGGCCGGTGGTTCTATTGGATCGGAGCTTAGCCGCCAGTTGGCCAAGCTGGGGCCCCGCAGGATCTTGCTGCTTGACCAGAGCGAAAATGATCTTTTCAGGATAGAATGGGAATTAAGAAAGGAATACCCCTGGCTGGAGCTTTACCCGCTGGTGCGGGACATACAGGACAGGCAGTCCTTGCGGCAGGTTTTTGCTGATTTACGCCCGCAGGTAATCTTCCATGCTGCTGCTTACAAACATGTGCCGCTGATGGAAAGCAATCCGGAGGAGGCAGTCAAGAACAATGTTTTGGGCAGTAAAAACCTGCTTGACTGGGCGGCAAAGTTTGGTGCCGAACGTTTTGTTGTGATCTCTACGGACAAGGCGGTCAAACCTTCGAATGTGATGGGCGCGACAAAAAGGACTGTGGAAATCTATATGCAGCACCTGGCGCGCCAACACAGTAATTGTGTTTTTTGTGCGGTGCGTTTTGGCAATGTTTTGGGCAGCCGGGGCAGTGTGGTGCCTATTTTCAGGAAACAGATTGCTGCCGGGGGGCCGGTTACCGTTACCCATCCGGAGATGACACGTTATTTTATGACGATTCCCGAGGCGGTGCAGCTGGTGATTCAGGCCGGTGCACTTAGTGAGGAAGGGGAAATTTTTGTCCTGGATATGGGTGAGCCGGTGAAGGTGGTCGACTTGGCCCGGGACATGATTGTGTTGTCCGGGCTGCAGCCGGAAAAGGATGTGGAAATTAAGTTTACCGGTGTCCGGCCCGGGGAAAAGCTGACAGAAGAGCTTTTCAGCGATAAGGAAAACTTTGCATTGACTAAGCACCGGCGTATTTTTGTGGCTCCCGATATGCACTGCAGTGAAGAGGAAAGGGATGCTGAGCTACACGAACTTGGGCAGCGGTTGGGTGTAGACTTGCAGACACTTTTGGGTTTACATCAAAAGCAGGGACAGCCGGCCCGGGCGCTGAAAAAGGTTTGGCCGCCGACTGACGGTTTTGCCTGTGACAACTGAGTTGATTTGTCTTTCATTGACAGCTATTCAGTCAAAAGGTATAATAAGTTGAATGGTTTTCTGTGAGGCCTTTCAATCAGGTCGGGCTGAGGGGAGGGAAAGCACGTGTCTGAAGTAAAAGTTGGTAAAAACGAGAGTTTTGACAGCGCCCTGAGAAGATTTCGGAGGCAATGCGCTCGAACAGGAATACTTTCAGAGATTCGTAAAAGGGAACATTATGAAAAACCCAGCGTTCGCCGTAAAAAGAAATCTGAAGCAGCGCGCAAAATACGCAGGAGGAAAAGGTCTTTCCGTTAGGTAATTTTCAAAATAAACAGCAAAGGACCCTTCTGCTTTTAGGATGGAAACAAGGGAAAAATTCATTTTTATGAACTGTCAGTTTGCCTCCCCCAAGCGAAATATAGGCGGGAATTTTAATTAATAATAAGGATAAGTAATGCCGGTAAAACTTGGTAACGCCAAGTTTTACCTTTATAGGGGGTTATCCTTTGTCTAGAAGGCTATGTTTATTAGTCATGTTTTCCCTGATGCTAGCCTTTGTTTCCGGTGTTTTTGTCAGTTCTGCAGCCGATGCCGCACCGGTTTATATTTTGCCCATCAAGGGAGAAATTGAACCGGGGTGGCTGGTTTTTTTTGAACGTTCTTTGGAAGAAGCTGCTGCTGCCGGGGCCCGGGCAGTTATTTTGGAGTTGGATACCCCCGGCGGTTATATTGACACGGCGCTTGCGGCGCGCAAACTTATTGAAGAGTGCCCCTTTCCGGTGTATGGTTATGTTCAACACCATGCCCTTTCTGCAGGGGCTTATTTGGCTTTGTGTACAGATGAATATTATATGTCTCCCGGGGCAACTATTGGCGCTGCCGAACCCCGGACGTTGGGCGGTGAAAAAGCTGCCGATGAGAAGTATCTTTCTTCCTGGGAGGCGGAAATGCGTGCTGTTGCAGAAAAACAGGGTAAGGATCCCCTTTTGGCTGCAGCGATGGTGCGCCAGGAAATTGCGGTGGCCGATGTTGTTACTGCCAGTGAGCTTTTAACGCTGACTGCCCAGGAGGCAGAGGAATTAGGGTTTAGCGGTGGAACGGCCGCCAGGCTGGCCGACTTGCTGCCGCTGTTGAATTTGGAAGGGGCCCCTCTGGTGAAAACGGCGCCCACCCGCTGGGAAATTTTAGGCGGTTGGCTGATTAAACCCGTGGTTTCCACCCTGCTTCTTTCTGCAGCCTTTCTTTTTATGATTGTCGAGATACTCACCGCCGGTTTCGGTTTGGCCGGTCTTTTAAGTATCCTTTCTTTTGGTCTCTTTTTTGGCGGACATTTTTTTACCGGGGTGAGCGGCTGGCCGGCAGCTTTCTTGTTTCTGTTTGGCCTTGTTTTACTCCTGATCGAGGCTTTTATACCGGGCTTTGGTGTCATCGGGGCCGGGGGCCTTGTTTGTGTTTCTGCTTCCATTGTTTTGACCGCTGCTTCCACTGCTTTGGGGATCAAAATGCTTTTTGTTTCCCTCGCAGTTTCTGTAATAGCAGGTTATTTTGCCTTCAGATATTTTCAGCGCAGGGGTACGCTGCGGCGCTTTGTTTTGTCAGAGGCTGCCACCCGGGAGAGCGGTTACAGCTCCATGGCGGACCGTAGCTATTTGCTGGGTAAAACCGGCCGCAGCATGACCCCTCTCCGGCCGGCAGGCATTGCCGAAATAGAAGGTTCCAGGTTTGATGTGGTCAGTGAGGGCTCTTATATTCCGGCAGGGACAGACATTAAGGTGGTTGCGGTTGAGGGAAGACGCATCGTTGTGCATTCCACCAGTGCCGAGGCGGACAAAAATAGCGGGCCACAGTAACGGGTGACAGTAACGGGTGACAGTAACGGGTGACAGAAACGGGCGACAGTAACGGGCAACGGTAACATGCAACAGTAACGGGCAACAGTAGTTTCCCCGCATTGTTTCGGTTGACGGCAACTTTTATATTATAATTGGACAAGGGAAGGATGATAGCAGTGGACGGTTTCCTGCCTTTTTTGGTTTTAGTGGTGCTGATTATTGTTGCATTTTCAGTTTTATTCAGCTTTATACCATTAAGATTATGGATAGCGGCCCTGGCTGCAGGCGTGCGCGTGAGTATTGTGACCCTGATTGGGATGCGTTTGCGAAGGGTTGTTCCGGCCAGGGTTGTTGAACCGCTGATTAAGGCCACCAAGGCCGGTTTGGATTTAAATGTAAACAAGTTGGAAGGCCACTACCTGGCCGGGGGCAACGTGGATCGGGTTGTTAATGCCCTGATTGCCGCCCAGCGGGCAAATATTGAGTTGGGCTTTGAAAGAGGGGCGGCCATAGATCTGGCCGGCCGTAACGTGTTGCAGGCTGTGCAGATGAGCGTAAATCCCAAGGTGATTGAGACGCCGACGGTAGCTGCGGTGGCCAAGGACGGCATTGAAGTTAAGGCCAAGGCGCGGGTCACGGTGCGGGCCAACATTGATCGCCTGGTGGGCGGTGCCGGGGAAGAAACGATTATTGCCCGGGTGGGGGAAGGGATTGTCACCACCATCGGTTCTTCGGGCAGCCATAAGGAAGTATTGGAAAACCCGGATAAAATTTCCCATACGGTATTGAACAAAGGCCTGGATGCCGGGACGGCTTTTGAAATTCTGTCGATCGATATTGCCGATGTCGATGTCGGCAAAAACATCGGCGCCCAGCTGCAGACGGATCAGGCGGAGGCTGACAAGCGTATTGCCCAGGCCAAGGCCGAGGAAAGGCGGGCCATGGCTGTGGCCCGGGAACAGGAAATGGTTGCCGCTGTGCAGGAGATGCGCGCCAAGGTTGTAGAGGCTGAAGCAGAGGTGCCGGTAGCCATGGCGCAGGCCCTGCGCGAAGGTAAACTGGGGGTTATGGATTATTATAACCTGCAAAACATTTTTGCTGATACCCAGATGCGGGATTCCATTTCCAAATTAGGGCAAACGGATGAAGAAGATCAGGGGCGAAAATAAAGGGGTTTTACCGGACTTTAAGCAGTTTAATTGAGGTTTTCGCGCTTTAACCAATTTTTTAAAAGGTGTGCATGCCTGTATGAAGTTAGTCATTCTTTTAATTGTGCTGAAGATCCTTTCCTCCCTTTTTCAGAACCTGCGTGGCGGGGGCAGGCAGCCCTTTCCCTCCAAAGGGCCGGCCAGGCCCCGGCCTGCAGGACGACCCCTGCCCCCGGATATTTTTGATTTTCCCCCCCTGCCGGAAATGCCGGCCGAGCCGGTGGCAGAAGGAGAAGGAAAGCCCGACCGGGGGATTGGGTCTGATTTGCCTGGGCAACCTTTATTTCAGGGGGATGCAGTTTCTGCCGTACAGGCCCGTTCTTTTTCGCCGGCCCCGGCCTTAAGTCAAAGCAAGGCTGTTTCCCCCCGGGCAGTCAGGCCGCAAAAAACGGCCCGGCCCCATCAGAAAAGGGAATTGGCCAAACTTTTAAAAGGGGAAAATCTACCTTTGGGCCTGATCGCCTCAGAAGTGCTCTCCCCTCCGCGCGCCCGCAGATCTTTTTATACCTCCCGGGCGGGAAAATAATATTTGGGCGCGGGCACCCTCCTTGGTGGCATATCCTCATCTTTTGCGCATAATTTAATAAACAGACGGCTACTTTTCAGGAGGCGTTGTTCTTTGAAGGGAAAGGAGTTTGGGGAAAAAAAGAAAAAATTGACGGAAGGCCTGGCAGAATTTTTTGAACTGCCCAAAGAACTGCTTTTAAACTTGCCCCGGGTTACCCTGATCGGTAATATACAGCTTTACCTGGAAAACTATGGCGGGATTATCGAATACAGCGATGAGCTGCTGCGCCTGCGGATTAGGGGCGGTGAAGTTGTAGTCAAGGGTAAAAATTTGGTTATTAAAAATTTTTTTGGTGAGGAGATATTTATCGAGGGGGAAATTCGTTCTTTGGAATATCAGTAGCTTGCAGAAAGGCAGGTTAAAAATTTGGCTGTGCTGGAGCGGAGGGGGCTCTGGCCGGGGTATTTGCTTATTTCATTGCAGGGGCCGGGGATAGCAAGGCTCTTAAACTTAACAGTTAAAAATGGGATCTATTTTTGGGATTTGAATTACCAGGGGGACACAATAACGGTAAAAATAAAACCCCGGGATTTCAGACGCCTGCGTCCCCTTCTTAAGAAAACCGGTTGCAGGGTAAAAATTATACAAAAAAAGGGAACACCTTTTATCCTGCTGGAGGGTTGGCGCCGGAAAGGTTTATTGGTCGGGATTGTTCTTTTTTGTCTGATCCAGTTTTTATTGGCACAGTTTGTGTGGCAGGTCAATATACAGGGCAATGAAGGTGCGGATACCGGCATGGTCGTCGCTATTTTGAAAGACAGCGGTGTGCACCGGGGTGTGCTGAAAAAAAACATTGACATTTCCGGCCTGGAAAAAAAACTTCTTTTCGGGCTGGAGGGATTGCAGTGGGTGGGTGTCAGCTTGGACGGTGTCTGCCTGAATATCCAGATTGTTGAACAGGAAGTGGAGCCCCCTGTAAAAACAATCACCAATCTGATTGCTGCCAAGGACGGCCTGGTGACAAATGTTCTGGTTCTGGCCGGGGAGGCTGCTGTGGATGTGGGGGAAACTGTACAAAAGGGCCAGGTGCTTATTTCCGGTAAAATGACAGTTCTGGAGGAAAGTGAAGAAGAAGGGGCCGAACCTTTGGAAAAAAGCTGGGATGTTCAACCCAAGGGCAAGGTGGAGGCCCTCGTCTGGTATGAAGGCTATGCGGAAGCGCCTTTACACAAGGTGCGCAAAAGAAAAACCGGCCTTTCTTCCCGTTCTTTTTCCCTGCGCATCAAAGGGCAGGAATATTACCTTTGGGGCTCTAAAAAATCACCTTACCGCAACTATGAGCTGGAAAAGATTAAACGGGTTTTTGCATGGAGGAATCTTTGTCCGCCTGTCGAATTACTAAATTATAACTACCGGGAATATGAGGTTGATATTCAGCCTGTTACCCCGCAGGAAGCCCTGCAGCAGGCAAAAAAAGAGGCCTATCAAAAGGTTGACGCCCAGCTTTCCCGGGGGGTTGAAGTTAAAAAAAGAACAGCCAGCGAATATTACTTTTATGAACTGGGGACTGTCGGCTGTCGTGCCATGTTTGAAACATTGGAAGATATTGTGACACCCCAATTTTCTGCAGGAAGTGGAGGGAACACTGTTCTTGACGGATGAATATGTAGAAGAATCCAAACTTTATTTGAAGAACATGGATGAAGTATTTCCCTTGCTGGGAAAGTTTGATGAGCATATCCCCCTGGTGGAGGACAACTTTTTGGTGCGGATTATACCCCGGGGGAACGAGCTGCTTTTCCAGGGCAAAAAAAAAGATGTGGAAACAGTCCATGCTTTGTTTGAAGAACTGTTGACTGTCATCAGGGGGGGGCATTTTTTAACGACCCCGGAGTTTATCTATGCCCTGAAGCTGGCCAAAGGGGGGCAGGGCCGGGAAATTGAATCCCTTTTCAAGGATTTTGTGCTGGTCACAGAGCGGGGTAAAAAAATTCGTCCCAAGACCCTGGGCCAAAAGAAATATGTTGAGGCCTTGCGCGGTTACGATATTGTTTTTGGCATCGGCCCTGCCGGCACGGGTAAAACCTACCTGGCCATGGCCATGGCTGTTTTTGCCTTAAAGAATAAAATTGTGCAGCGGCTGGTGTTAACCAGGCCTGCGGTGGAGGCCGGGGAACACCTGGGTTACCTGCCGGGCGATCTGCACGATAAGGTAGATCCCTACCTGCGCCCTCTTTATGATGCCCTTTATGATTTAATGGGTGTGGAAAATTTTCTGAAGTACCGGGAAAAAGGTGTGATCGAGGTGGCCCCCTTAGCTTATATGCGGGGCCGGACGCTGGACGATTCTTTTATTATTTTGGATGAGGCCCAGAATACCACCCCCGAACAGATGAAAATGTTTTTAACACGGATGGGTTTTGGTTCCAAGGTTGTCGTGACGGGGGATATTACCCAGATAGATCTGCCGCGGGCCCAGTATTCCGGTTTGGTGGAAATTATGGGTGTTTTGAAGGATATTTCTGAGATAGCCTTTGTCCATTTGAGCGATCAGGATGTGGTACGGCACAATTTGGTGCAAAAAATTATCAAGGCTTATGAAAAATACCAGGGTGTTAAAAACCAGGGATCAGGTTAAAATGCAAAAATTATGGATGAAAGCTAAAGAGTTTTTAGATGATACCCTTTCCTTAATCAAAAACAAAGGGGGCCGGAATGTTTTTTTAGGAGGCGGCCTCTTTGTTTTTATTTATTTTTTCCTGCTGTTTTTTGTAATGCCCCTGGGGGTTTCTGTGGAATTGGGCATGCCCAGCCCGCAAAGGATTATTGCCCACCGGGAAGTAATTGATTCCTTTGCGACAAATATCTTGCGCCAAGAAGCTGTTGCCGCTGTGCCGGAGGTTTATGATCATGTGCCGGCTGTTCTGGAGGAAGGGAAAGATTTCCTGCATCAATTTTTTACAGAAATCAGAAGAATCGACAAGTTGGAAGCAGACAGTGCGGAAGACCGGGTGGCCCTGTTCTTTGAAAAAAACCCCGATTTTCATCTACCAGCAGAGTTTGTACAGGCCCTCTTGGCCCAAAGCCCGGACAGTTTGCAGGAGCTGCAGGGCAGGGTGGAAAAAGTTTTTGAAGAAGTAACCTCCAAGGGTATCCGGGAGGAAGGTACGGAAGATGCTTTAAAACAGGTTTCCCAGGGCACGGGTCTGCTGCCTTTCAGCCTGGAAATCAGGCAGGGCCTGCAGGAGCTGCTGGAACCTCTGGTGCAACCCAACATGATTTTTAACCCGGTAGCCACCAAGGCCAACCGGGAGGCGGCCGAACAGGCGGTGGAGCCGGTTCTAATTTTAAAAAAATCGCTGATTGTCCAGGAAGGGGAAAAAATAACAGCGAAGCATATTGCCCAGCTTAAGGATTTGGGACTTTTAGGGCGGCGTATTAACCGGGGGGGATATGCCGGACTTTTTTTTATGCTGGCCATTATTTTTATTTTGGTAATATTATATCTGTACCTTTTTAACAGGAATATATACGAAAACTTTGCCTCCCTTTCCCTGCTGGGTTTAATTGTAGCCCTGACGCTGGTCCTGGGCTTGGCAGTGCGTTATTTTTCCGGTTACCTGCTGCCTGTGGCCATGTGTGCCATCCTGATTACGGTTCTTTTTGAACCCCGCCTGGCCGTGCTGGTCAGTGTGATGATGGCTTTGCTTTTTGGTTTTGTGGTTGACGGGGAATTTAATTTTATTATTGTCGCTTTGTGTGGCGGCCTGGTAGCTGTTTTCAGTGTTTCCCGCCTGCAAAGACGCTCTGATCTGACCAGGGCCGGGTTTTATGTCGGGGCGGTCAATGTGCTGTGTATTACCGCCCTGCTGCTGCTTAACAGGGGCTTTCAACTGGAATACGTTTTTTTGCGGGAATTCAGCATTTCTATTTTGGCGGGCCTGGGTAACGGCCTTTTTTCTTCTATCATGGCCATCGGCCTTTTGCCTTTTCTGGAAAGCGCTTTTGGTTTAACAACCGCGATCACCCTTTTGGAACTGGCCGATCCGGGTCATCCCCTTTTGCGCAAGCTGCTTTTAGAAACGCCCGGCACTTACCACCACAGCGTTGTCGTGGGGAACCTGGCCGAGGCGGCGGCCGAGGCAACCAAGGCCGATCCGCTGCTGGCCCGGGTGGCGGCATTTTATCATGATATCGGCAAGATCAAACGCCCCTACTTTTTTGTTGAAAACCAGTTCACGGGTGACAATCCCCATGATAAAATTTCCCCCTATCTGAGCGCCTTGATTATCCGTTCCCATATCAAAGACGGCTTGGAGCTGGCCCGCGAGGCCAAACTGCCGTTGCCCGTTGTTGACATTATTCAACAGCATCACGGGACAGGTTTAATCGGGTTTTTTTATCACCAGGCGTTAGAAAAAGAGGAAAAGGGGGCGCCGGTGGCAGAAGAGGAATTTCGCTATGAAGGGCCATTGCCGCAGACAAAAGAGGCGGCCATTATCCTTTTGGCCGACGCTGTAGAGGCTGCGGTACGCTCCCTTTCGCGTCCGATCGCCGGCAGGATTGAAGGGACGGTGAGAAGGATTATCAAGGAAAAACTCAGCGATGGGCAGCTGGATGAGGCGCCCTTGACTTTAAAGGATCTGGATAAAATAGGGGATACCTTTGTTCATATTCTGGCAGGAGTATTCCACCAGAGAATTGAATATCCGGAAAAGGAATTTAAAGCGGACCTGGAAAGGGGGAGGAAATAAGTGGCGGTTTTGGTTGCAGACTTGCAGGATATCATCGAAATTACAGCAGATCAGCTGCTTTTGCTCGAAGAGGTGGGTAACCTGGCCCTGCGCCTGGAAGGGAAGTCTTTGGCGTGTGAGGTGAGTGTTGTGCTGGTGGATAACGATTATATCCAGGAATTAAATTTTACTTACCGGGACAGCGATTGCCCCACGGATGTCCTGTCGTTTAATTTGCAAGACGATGCCACTGCACTGGAAGAAGAGGAGATTTTGGGCGATGTTATTATCTCTGTGGAAAAAGCAGAGGAGCAGGCCCGCGCTTATGGGCACACCCTGCAACGGGAGATTGCATTCCTGGCGATACATGGTATACTGCATCTATTGGGGTACGATCATGATACAATAGAAACTGAAGAGGAAATGTCGGCGCGAAACGAACTGATTCTTAAAAAATTCAAACTGTAGCCTTGGCTAATTGCTTTGGGCCGAAAAGAGCTGCCTGACGGGGAAACAACAGCAGCCCAGAATGATCTTTTACAGGACGATAGATTTATGAAATGCAAATATTTCTTACGTAGCCTGATGGATGCCCTACAGGGGATTGTTTCTGCCATCACCAGGGAAAAAAATATGAAGCTGCATCTAGCCGGTGCTGTCATCGCGCTGGCAGCTTCTTTTTATTTTAAGGTGGGCAGGATCGAATTTCTTTTTGTTTGCACTGCTATCGCGCTGGTTTTCGTGGCTGAAATGTTGAATACGGCTGTGGAGGCAGCCGTCGATCTGAAAACAGAAGAATTCCATCCCCTGGCAAGGCTGGCCAAAAATGTGGCGGCGGGTGCGGTTTTATGTGCAGCCATTTTTGCCTTAGTCGTTGGTTTCATTGTTTTTGCCGGCAGGTTAAAGGATTTGCTCGGGTATTATTTGCGGGGGGGCTAGCAAGGTATGAAACCGGGTTCGGGCTTAGTTGTTGTTGACAATAGATTGCTGATCCTGGTGGCCGTCGTGCTTATTTTTAATACTGTTTTAGCGGGGCTAAACTTGAATTATATTTACATACAGTATATGGATAAAAACGGTTGCGCTTCCAGGCAGCTGATGATTGAGGATATGGTGGAATATAATAAACGGCTGGCGCAAAACTTAGGGGTGCTGGATCGCGCTTCTGTCAAGGAAAAGCTGGCCACCTTTTCCTATGAGCTTGACTTGGCCAAGGACGGTGATGAACTGGCCAGCCTGCTTTTTACCCATGGCCGCCAGGTTCAGGAAACTATTCTTAAAGAATGGGATGCCCTTTTACGGGAAGAAATTTTAGCGCTTATCGATCGCGATCCAACCCTGCGCAAACAACCGGGAAAAACCCAGTTTACCCTGCGGGTTTCACCCGGGGAGGGGGTTACTGCAGATCCGGCGGTTTTGCATAAAGATTCATTGAAAAAAATTACCGATGTTTATTTGGCAGGGGGCCTGGCTCAGGAAATGATTTTCCGCATTGAGGTGGCAGACGGCCACAGCCGTATGCTGGTGCCTTACGATCCCCTGAACTATATTCAAACTTTGAATGAAGAGCTCGATTCTTTGCGGGTTAGTATACACGAGCTGCGGGTTGCGGCCGGCTTGTCAGAGATGTCCGGCCCGGGGGTGGTCATCCGGCTGTATGATTCCCGGGATGGTTATCAAGCCGGCGATCTGGTGCACGATACCGATGTGCGCGACGTAGCCAACGAGCTGTTTGCGGCCGGCGCCAAGGGGTTGGCTGTGGGCGGGCAGCGCTTGATCGCCACTTCGCCAATCCGCTGTGTGGGCCCGGTAATCAGGGTCAACCAGAAAGAAATACCGGCCAACCCGGTGGTTATTGAAGCGGTGGGGGACGCTGATGTCTTGGCCAGCGGCCTGGAAATTATCAGTTTTTCCTTGGAGTTTCACCGTAATTTTACTGTGGAAATTGAAAAGAAAGATGAGATTACGCTGCCCCCGTACAGGGGCTAGCTGCGGAAGGGTCTAAAGATTATGGATGCACAAAAACTGCTGACGCTGGCCCGGGAAATGCTGCCTTTTGCCTATGCTCCCTATTCCGGCTACCGGGTTGGGGCTGCACTGTTGACTACAGAGGGGAAGGTCTTCAAGGGGGTAAACGTTGAAAATGCCTCCCTGGGACTGACCATCTGCGCAGAAAGGGTGGCCCTGACGGCCGCTGTTGCTGCCGGTTACCGTTCTTTTTCGCTGCTGGCTATTGCTGCGGAGGGTGAAAGCAGGCCTTTGCCCTGCGGCGCCTGCCGCCAGGTGCTGTTTGAATTTTCCCGAAAAATGAAGGTGCTTGTTGCCGGGGCAAAGGGGGAACCCCGCGTTTTTGAACTGGAGAACTTGTTACCGCACCCCTTTACCCTTTAAACCACAGTTTGTGCTTCACAATGAAGTTTCCAAGTTTCTTGTAAAGGAGCAGGTTTATGCAATCGGGTTTTGTTTCCGTCATCGGGCGCCCCAATGTGGGCAAGTCGACACTAATTAATTCTTTCCTTGGTAAAAAAGTATCAATTGTTGCCGATAAACCCCAAACGACCAGAAATCGGATTCACGCTATTTTGACAACAGCAGCTGCCCAGGTGATATTTTTGGATACACCGGGCATCCATCAGCCTAAACACAAATTGGGCGACTATATGGTGAAGGTGGCCCGGGAATCTTTGCAAGGGGTGGACCTGCTTCTTTTTATGGTGGAAGCCACCAGTCCTCCCCGCCGTGATGATCGGCATATTGCTGCTTTGCTGCACGACCGGGATACACCGGTTTTTTTGGTGGTCAATAAGCTGGATTTAGCCCCGCCCGGTTTCAGGGAACGCTGGCTTCCCCGCTACCTGCAGCTTTATGCCTTTAAAAAGCACTTTTTGGTTACTGCCCTGCAAAGGGAAGGTTTGGAGCCGCTGTTGGCGGAAATTATTCAGGTTTTGCCCCCGGGGCCCCTTTATTACCCGCCGGAATTTGCAACAGATCGCCCGGAAGAATTTTTGGTGGGGGAGATTATCAGGGAGAAAATTATTTTGCAGACCAGGGAAGAGGTGCCTCATGCCGTGGCTGTGGAGGTGGAAACTATGCAGCCGCGGGCCGGCAGGGATCTGATTGATGTCCGGGCTGTGATCTACGTGGAGAGGGATTCGCAGAAAATGATTCTGATCGGTAAAAAAGGTCGTATGCTGAAAGAAATTGGCACCGCGGCGCGCCTGGAACTGGAAAAGATTTTAGGCAGCCGGCTGTTTTTAAATCTTTGGGTCAAGGTGAAAAAAGACTGGCGCCGCAAGGAAGGCCACCTGCATCAGTTTGGCTACAATTAGCAGTTTGTGGGGGAGCGGGAAGGCATTTTGGGGCTGCTACCGGAGGGAGGCCGCGGGCTGTTGAAGCTTCTGAAAACCAGGGCACTGGTATTACGTTCCCGCCCCCTGGGGGAAAGGGATCGGCTTTTAAGTCTTTTTACCTGGGAACAGGGCAAACTGGCGGCAGTGGCTCCCGGTGCCCGTAAGGTTAAAAGCAGGCTGGCCGCAGGGGTGGACTATTTTAACTGCGGGCATTTTTTATTGTACAGGGGTAAATCCCTGTATACGGTAACCCAGTTGGATATTGAAATAAATTTTGTCCGGATGCGGCAGAATATCCGGGCTTATGCCTGCGGTATGTATTTTTGTGAGCTGGTGGAAAAGCTGCTGGAGGAAGGAGAACCCCTGCCGGCTGTTTTTAACCTTCTTTTGGGATGCTGGTCCTGCCTGGACAAAAATAGCGTCGATGAGGAAATTATGGCGCGTTTTTTTGAATTAAGGCTGCTTGCCCTGTTGGGCTACCGTCCGCATCTGCAGGGCTGCCTTTATTGCGGGGCTGCAGCGGGGCCCTTTTTTTGGAGCAACAGCGCCGGGGGTATTCTTTGCCAACAGTGCCGCCCCCGTGCGGAGGAAGTCTATGCCCTGGACAAAGGCACGCTGGCGCTGGCCAACCATCTTTTGGGTTTGCGGCCGGCGCAGGTGCGGAAGATCAGGGCCGGGGATAAGCAGAAAAAAGAACTGCGGCTCTTCGTCGGGCAGTTTTTGCAGTATTGGACGGCGGCCGGTCCTTTGCAGGGCCTTTCCTTTTTGGACGGAATTAACAGCTATCTAAGAGGATAAAAGTGAAAGAAGATCATAAAATAAGGACAGGTGTCCGGGGCACCACCGTTTTTCTTTGTTGGTTCATCTTGACACCTCCTTAAATTTTTGTTAATTTTAGGATAGAAATAAAAAAAATAGTTACTAAAAGGTTTGGAAAGAGTAGCCGGGCAGGGACGGTCCGTTTGCAGAGAGCCGGGGCAGCTGGAAATCCGGTCGGGCCGGCCGGGCGAAAGGCCTTCCAAGGACCGTATACCCTGAGGAGAGAGCCCTTCATGGGAAATAGGGTGGAACCGCGGGAAAGAATTTTCCCGTCCCTAAATTGGAGGGTTTTTTTATTTTTGTTTTATTTTTGAAGGAGGTGTTGGCATGACTTTTCAAGAGCTGATTTTAAATTTGCAGGATTATTGGGTTAAGAAAGGATGCCTGCTCTGGCAGCCCTACGATATTGAAAAGGGCGCCGGGACGATGAATCCGGCCACTTTTTTGCGGGCACTGGGGCCGGAACTCTGGAAGGTGGCTTATTTGGAGCCTTCGCGCCGCCCGGCGGACGGGCGTTACGGCGAAAACCCCAACCGCCTGTATCAGCATTTGCAGTACCAGGTTATTCTGAAACCGGCGCCGGCGGATGTCCAAGATCTTTATCTGGAAAGCCTTTTTCATTTAGGGATTAAGCACAATGAACACGATATCCGTTTTGTGGAGGATGACTGGGAATCCCCGACTTTGGGCGCCTGGGGCCTGGGCTGGGAGATCTGGCTGGATGGGATGGAGGTTACCCAGTTTACATATTTTCAGCAGGTGGCAGGTTTCGACCTGGAGGTTGTTCCCGTAGAGCTGACCTACGGCCTGGAACGTATTGCCATGTTTATACAAAAATGTGATAATGTATATGATTTACAGTGGACGCCGCAGGTTAAATACGGTGACGTGTTTCAAAGTGCCGAACGGGAGCATTCCGTTTATAGTTTTGACGAGGCAGATACGGCCCTGCTTTTGGAGCTGTTTACCCTTTATGAAAAAGAAGCAGCCCGGATTTTGGAAAAGAAGCTGGTGATGCCTGCTTATGATTATGTTTTAAAGTGTTCCCATGTTTTTAATCTGCTCGATGCCCGGGGGGCGATCAGCGTTACGGAGCGCACCGGCTATATTGCCCGCATTAGGGAATTGGCCCGGCAGTGCGGCCGCTGTTACCTGGAACAGCGCGGCTTTTTAGAGAAAGTTGCCGGCCGCTGAAGGGGAATAATTTGATGATGGATGGTGAATAAATGGTGGTGCATGATCTGTTGTTGGAGATTGGTGCCGAGGAAATTCCGGCGCGCTTTATGCCCGGGGGATTAAAACAGCTGCAGGAAAGAGCAGCCGCACTTTTTCAGGAACACCGCCTGCCTTGCGGTGATGTTTTGACTTTTGGGACCCCGCGCCGTTTAATTTTGCTGGTTAAGGATTTGGCTGGGGAACAGCGCGGTATAGAAGAGAAAATCAGGGGGCCCTCCCGGCAGGTGGCTTTTGATGCGGCGGGGAACCCCACGCGGGCAGCCCTGGGGTTTGCCGGCAAGTTGGGCCTGGGTGTGGAGGAGCTGAAAACTGAAAAAACGGCCAAGGGGGAACATCTTTATGCCGTAAAAAAAATTGCTGGCGAAAAAACGGCAGAGGTGTTGATGAAAATCCTGCCTGTGCTGGTGAGAAGCCTGACCTTCCCCAAAAATATGTTCTGGGGTGAAAATAAGGTCAGATTTCCCCGGCCCATACGCTGGTTCCTCTGTTTATATGGTAAGGAAACGATACCCTTTGTTTATGGCGGTTTAAAGGCCGGCCACCAGACCCGGGGGCACCGCTTTTTGAGCCCGGGGCCGCTGACAGTTACAGACCCGGCGCATTATTTTCCTGCGGTGGAGGAAGCCGGCGTGCTTGTTGATCCGGAACGCAGAAAGCAAATCATAAGCGATGAAGTGCGGGCGGCGGCTGCGCAGCAGGGGCTGCGGGCCCAGATTGAACCGGCTTTGCTGGCGGAGGTCACTTTCCTGGTTGAACAACCGGCGGTGCTGCTTTGTTCTTTCCCGGCAGAATACCTGCAGTTGCCCCGGGAAGTGCTGGTGACGACGATGCAGAACCACCAGCGTTATTTTCCGGTGGAAGATCCGCAGGGGCAGATCTGTCCCTTTTTTATAGTTGTTTCCAACAACGGTGCTGCACCTGCAGAGATCGTCAGAAACGGCAATGAAAGGGTTTTGAAGGCCCGGTTGGCGGACGCACGCTTTTTTTATACAGAAGATCTTAAGGATTCTTTAGCAAGCAAAGTGGAAAAACTAAAAAGGATTCTTTTTCAGGAGGAGCTGGGCTCCCTTTATGCCAAAACAGGCCGCCTGGCAGCTGCCTGTAGGTTTTTGGCAGAGCGCTTGGACTTCAGCGCTGCAGATAAAGAGGCGGTTCTGCGGGCTGCCGATCTTTGCAAGGCGGATCTGGCCACGGGCATGGTGGGGGAGTTTCCGGAACTGCAGGGGAGCATGGGCCGGGAATATGCGCTGCATGCCGGGGAAAGTAAGGCTGTGGCCACTGCGATTGAGGAACACTACATGCCCCGCTTTGCCGGGGATCGGCTGCCCGGCACCAGGCCGGGGATCTTGTTGGCGCTGGCGGACAAGGCCGATCACCTGGCTGCATTTTTTGCCTTGGGGATACGCCCGACCGGTTCGCAGGATCCCTACGCGCTGCGGCGCCAGTGTCTGGGGCTTTTGCAAATACTGTGGGAACATGCTCTGCCGCTGGGTTTTGGGGAGCTGCTGGGACATGCTTTAAACCGCCTGCAGGCGGAAAACGAAAAGCTGCGGTCACTGCCGCCGGAAAAGCTTTTAACACAGGTCAAGGAATTTGCTTGGCAAAGGCTGCGTTATCTTTTTCAGGAAAAGGGTGCCGCACATGACTTAATCGAGGCCGTTTTACAGATACCCTCTGAACGGGTTGCGCTGCTTTGGCAGCGGGTGGAATTTTTGCAGGAAAACCGTCAAAATGAAAACCTGGCCTTGGCAGCAGCCGCCTACGTAAGGGTTGCCAACCTGGCCCGGCAGGCCCGGCCCGAGATGGAACTGACGGCAGCTCTTTTGCTGGAAGAGGGTGAAAAAGAGCTTTACCGGCAATATACCCTCACCCAAAAAAGGGTTGCCGCTGCCGCCGCGGTCAATGACTGGCCGGAAATGCTTGCGGCGCTGGCTGCTTTGAAAGACCCCCTGGATATATTTTTTGAAAAAATAATGGTCATGAGCGAGGATGAAAAAATACGCCATAACAGGCTGGCCCTGTTGGTGGCGATTAAAAATCTTTACCTGCACCTGGCAGATCTTTCCAAAGTCACCTTTCCTGCTGAAAACTGGACAGAGGATTAATTTTTGGTCAGGCGGAATATGAATTAAAGAGAAATTGCAGGTAAAGGAGGTGTCTCCCAAAATGTCTGAAACAGGCAAACCGCTGGTCTATATTGTTTCCGACTCTACCGGAGAAACGGCAGAATTTGTGGTCAGAGCAGTGGCCAGCCAGTTTAATTCCCACCAGGTGGAGCTGCGGCGGGAACCGTTTATGACCAGTTTAAAGCGCCTGCGAAAGGTAGTCCGGAAAGCAGCGGAAAGAAAGGGCATGATTGCCTATACGCTTGTTTTGCCACAGTTAAGGCAGGCCATCGTAGAGGAGGCACAAAAATACAAGCTGCCTGTTGTTGATCTGATGGGGCCCCTGCTGGATGCATTTTCAAGGATTTTGCCCAAAGATCCCCAGCTGGAGCCGGGTTTGATTCGCCGCATGGATGAAGATTATTTTAAACGGGTAAAGGCGGTCGAATTTGCTGTTAAACACGATGATGGCAAGGATGCCCGTGGTTTGGCGCTGGCAGATGTTGTGCTTATCGGGGTATCCCGTACTTCGAAAACACCCTTGAGTATGTATCTGGCCGGCCGTCAACTTCGGGTGGCCAATCTGCCCCTGGTGCCGGAAGTGGAACCGCCGCCGGAACTTTTTTTGCTTCCTTCCCGCAAGGTGATCGGCTTAACCATCGATCCAATTATTTTGCGGGAAATCCGTCGGGAAAGATTGAACACCTTAGGGCTGAAGGCCCAGGCTGACTATGCCGATCTGGAAAGGATTATGGAGGAGCAGGATTATTCACGCCGGATTATGCGCCGTTTGCAGTGCAGAATTTTTGATGTTACCAACAAGGCAGTGGAGGAAATAGCCAGTAAAATTTTAAATGTTGTTAAGGAGGCAAAAGAAATTGAGCAAGGTTAAGCAGGTTTATATGTTTGCAGAAGGAAACAAGGAAATGAAAAAGCTGCTGGGGGGCAAAGGGGCCAATTTAGCGGAGATGACCCGTTTGGGGTTGCCGGTACCGCCCGGTTTTACTGTGACGACAGAGGCCTGTAATGACTATTACGAGCAGGGGGAAACCCTGACCGGGGAACTGCAGGCCGCAGTTTTTGCGGCCTTGGAAAAACTGGAAAAACAAACGGGTAAAGTGCTCGGTGATCCGCAGAACCCTTTATTGCTCTCCATCCGTTCCGGGGCTTTTTTTTCCATGCCCGGCATGATGGATACCATTTTAAATTTAGGTCTGACCGCAGAAACGGTGGAGGCCCTGGCTCTCTCCACGGGTAACAAAATTTTTGCCCTGGACTGCTACCGGCGCTTCCTGCAGATGTACGGGGATGTGGTTTTGGGCATTGAACACAACCTTTTTGAAAGGGCGCTTGAAAAATGCAAGCGGGAATTTAAAGCACAAAGCGATCAGCAGCTGCCGGCTGAAGGTTGGGAAAAGGTGATTGCCAACTACAAACAGATTATTGAAGAGGAAAGAAGCGGAAAATTTCCCCAAGATCCGCATGATCAGCTTTTAGAAGCGATCAAGGCTGTTTTTGCCTCCTGGAATACTCCCCGGGCGGTTGTTTACCGTCGTTTGAACCAGATTCCGGATCACCTGGGCACGGCGGTCAATATTCAGGCTATGGTTTTCGGCAACATGGGGGAAGACAGCGGTTCCGGCGTCGCCTTTACTAGAAACCCGGCGACGGGTGAAAACGAAATTTATGGCGAATTTTTGTTCAATGCCCAGGGGGAAGATGTTGTGGCGGGCATACGCACGCCGCTGTTGATATCTGCCCTAAAGGATCGGTTTCCGGCCATTTACCAGGAATTTGTGACCATTTGCGCAAATTTGGAAAAGCATTACCGGGATATGCAGGATATTGAGCTGACTATGGAAAAAGGCAAGCTGTTTATTTTGCAGACCAGGGATGGTAAAAGGACGGCGGAGGCAGCCGTGAAAATTGCTGTAGATTTTGTCCGGGAAGGAAAATCGACGGAGGAAGAGGCCCTGCTGCGGGTTGAACCCGCCCAGCTAGTGCAGTTGTTGCACCAGCGTATTGATCCCCACGCAGAGCTAACCCCCTTGGCCGGGGGCCTGTCTGCCTCGCCCGGTGCAGCGGTGGGAAAAGTGGTTTTTGATGCGGATACGGCTGAAAAGAAAAGCCTGGAAGGGGAACAGGTCATTTTGGTGCGTTCCGAAACAACCCCGGATGATATCCACGGTATTGTAGCCGCAGAAGGTATTCTGACCAGCCGGGGCGGGATGACCAGCCACGCTGCTGTTGTGGCCCGGGGAATGGGAAAACCCTGTATCAGCGGTTGTGAAGCAGTCAAAATAGATCTGCAGGCCGGTTTATTCCAGGTGGCCGGGCAGGAGATTAAGGAAGGGGATACCATTTCCATCGACGGGACTACCGGTCAGGTTTATGCCGGTGAAGTGCCCCTGATCCCGCCTGCACTCAGTCCGGAATTTAAACAGTTGCTGGACTGGGCTGACGCCAGGCGCCGCCTGCAGGTGAGGGCCAATGCCGATACCCCCCGGGATGCCCTTAAAGCGAAGGAATTTGGGGCGGAAGGAATCGGGCTGTGCCGTACTGAACATATGTTTATGGAACAGCAAAGGCTGCCGGTTGTGCAGGAGATGATTCTGGCGGAAACGGAGGCGGAACGAGGGGCCGCGCTGGCCCGGCTTTTACCGATGCAGCAGGGCGACTTTGAAGGAATTCTGCGGGCAATGGCCGGCCTGCCGACGACAATCCGCCTTTTGGATCCCCCGCTACACGAGTTTTTGCCCAACCTGGAGGAGCTGCAGGTGGAGGTGGCCTGTGCCCGGGAACGGGGAGAAAAAGGCCCGGCTCTGCAGGAAAAAGAGGCCCTTTTGAAAAAGGCGCGGGGGTTGGCGGAGATGAACCCCATGCTCGGACACAGGGGTTGCCGCCTGGGACTGGTTTTCCCGGAAATTTACCGGATGCAGGTCAGGGCAATCTGCCAGGCTGTAACATCCCTGAAAAAGGAGGGCCTGGAGGTAAAGCCGGAGATAATGATCCCCCTGGTCGGGCATGTAAATGAACTGGAAGCGATGCGTGCGATAGTGGCGGATGAAGCCTCCAAAGTAATAGCGGAAACGGGCCGGGATTTCAGCTATACAATTGGCACCATGATCGAGCTGCCCCGGGCCTGCATCACAGCCGATGAAATCGCCGGGCACGCCGACTTTTTCTCTTTCGGAACCAACGATTTAACGCAGACGGCCTTTGGTTTTAGCCGCGATGATGCGGAAGGAAAATTCCTGCCTCATTATCTGCAGGAAAAAATCCTGCCTGAAAACCCCTTTGTGGTTTTGGATCAGAAAGGGGTTGGCGGCCTGGTTTCCATGGCGGTTGAAAAAGGCCGGGCAGTTAAACCTGATTTAAAACTTGGCATCTGCGGGGAACATGGGGGTGAACCCCAGTCGATAGCATTTTGCCACCGGGTGGGACTTGATTATGTCAGCTGTTCACCCTTCCGCGTGGCCATTGCCCGCTTGGCGGCAGCACAGGCGGCTTTGAAGGACCAAACCGCAGAATAGCCTGCGGTTTCACGGCCCTGTTTCCGAAAAGTGTCAGGCCGGGGTTAGAAAATGTTGCGCAGGGCCTGCATCAGTTGCCGCCAGAGGCCGGCCAAAAGGTCGCCGCTGAAACGGAAAAACCGTGAAAAGATGTTGGCCTTGCGAATATTTTTGCCGGCATGCAGGGCTTTTTCGTCCAGGGTTTTGTCGTCCAGCAGGATTTTAACGCTGCCCAGGGTATCGCCCTTCTTGACAGGGGCAACGACGTTTTCTGAAACGCTGATCTGCAGATCCAGGTCTTCCTGGCGGTTGAAGGGAACGGCTGCTGCCAACGGCTCTTCCAGGTAGAGGTCGACACTGCGTTCTTCGCCGCTTTTAACTTTGGCGGTCGCGATGGTTTCACCGGCCGGGAAGGCCTGGTGCAGTGTATAATTACGAAAGGCATAGTTGAGCAGGGTTTCAGTATCCCTTTTCCTTTCGGCAGGGCTAGCAGCGTTCATGACCACGGTAATAAAACGCAGGCCATTCTGGCTGGCGGTGCCGATCAGGCAATGCCCTGCCTGCGAGGTATGCCCTGTTTTTAAACCGTCAGCCCCGTTAAAATGTCCCAGCAGGGGGTTGCGGTTGTATTGCAGAATATCATTGAAGGTGAATTCAAGTTGGGAGTGCAGTTTCAGGCTTTCCGGGAAATTCCGGATCAGGTTGCGGGCCAGGCGGGCCATATCCAGGGCACTGGAGTAGTGTCCGGGGTGGTGCAGGCCGGAAGCGTTCTGGAAATACGTATCTTTCAGCCCTATTTCCTGGGCCTTTTTATTCATTTCCTGCACAAAAACTGCCTCCGAGCCAGAAAGATGTTCGCCGATGGCCACACAGGCGTCATTGGCTGAAATAGTGGCGATGCCGGTGAGCATGGTGCCAAAGGGCACGCGTTGCCCTATTTCCAAAAACATCTGGGAGCCCCCTGTTTCCCAGGCGTTCTGGCTAACGGTGACTTCTTCTGTCCAGGTCACTTTATTTTGTTTGATGGCTTCATGGGCCAGCAAAAGGGTCATCACCTTGGTCAGGCTGGCGGGAGGCAGCTGTTCGGCACCGTTTTTGCTAAAGATGATTTCTCCGCTTGAGAATTCCATCAATACCGCGGCCTGTGAACTGATTTCGGTCGGGGATAAGTCCTGTGCCAACACTTTTCCCGGCGCAAATGCCCCCGGGACGCAGAGTAAAAGAACCAACATGGAAACAGCAATCTTCTTAATCTTTGCAACTATCATCAAGGTGCCTCCTTTATTAGTGAACAAGCGGTGCACAATGCAGCGTAATTATTTTAACGGCTTACACGTTACTATTTTCTCACAACCGGCCTAGAGGATTCAAGGGTTAATTAAAGAAAATCAGGAGGGAGAAAAATGTTGATTATCGGCTTAAACGGCAGCCCCAACCGGCAGGAAAATACGGCGTTTATTCTGGAAGCTGCTCTGAAGGCTGCCCGGGAATGGGGTGCTGAAACGGAGACAGTTTTTGTGCGTGAAATTTTGGAGGAACAAAAAAACCCCTTTTGTACAGCTTGTGAAACTCCCTGCCGGGGTGTCTGTTACAAGGGTACCGCCCTGGAAAAAATTTTGGATAAAATGGCTGTTGCCGACGGTTTGTTGATTGCCAGCCCGGTTTTTTTTGGGACAGTTTCTGCACAGCTGAAGGCCTTTTGGGATAAAACCCGCCGCCTGCGGCGGGGAAAAAACCTTTTGAACACCGTCGGGGGTGCTTTGAGCGTTGGTGCCGCCCGGTTTGGCGGGCAGGAGACAACGCTGCGTGCGCTGCACAGCATGATGTTTGTCCAGGGCATGATTATCGTGGGTGACAGCCACGAAAAAAGTGCGGGCCACCACGGCACCTGTGTCGGCGGCCCTGCTGAAAAGGATCAGCATGCTTTAAAGAGGGCCTTTATGCTGGGGCAAAGGGTGGCCCAGGTTTGCCGGGCGACTGCCTCCTTGCGGGAAAACCGTCAGCCTTAGGGGGCCCCGGCCGGCCTTCCCAGGATTAAAAGGGGGAGCAGCATTGTATTTTCGTCAGGAATTAGAGGAACTGGAAAAGAGACTTTTATCGCCCTATGCTACGTTGAGCATGCACAGCCGCGGCCGGAAACGCTGGGAAAGGCATTGTGAGGTGCGGACTGCCTTTCAAAGGGATCGGGATCGGATCGTACATTCCAAGTCTTTTCGGCGGTTAAAGCATAAAACCCAGGTTTTTATTGCCCCGGAGGGTGATCATTACCGCACGCGGCTGACCCACACCATCGAGGTTTCCCAGGTGGCCCGCACTGCAGCCCGGGCCTTGAGGTTAAATGAAGATCTTACAGAAGCCATTGCCTTGGGGCACGATTTAGGGCATACACCTTTTGGCCATGCCGGGGAAGAGGCGCTCAACGAACTCTTCCCCGGGGGGTTTAAACACAATGAACAGAGCTTAAGGGTGGTGGATTTCCTGGAGGGGGCCGGGGGTTTAAATTTAACCCAGGAGGTGCGGGATGGAATATTGACCCATACCGGTCCCCAAAAACCGGCAACCCCGGAGGGGCAGTTGGTAAGGGTTTGTGATCGCCTCGCTTATATTAACCATGATATAGATGATGCCTTGCGCGGGGGCATTCTGAGGCCCGAACAGCTGCCGGCCAAGGAAATTGCCTGTTTAGGCCGGACCGGTTCCGAAAGATTAAACACCATGATTCGCGATCTGATTGAAAACAGCTGGCACAGCCCCCGCATTGCACTGAGCAAGGGCCTGGGCGAGGTGACAGAAAACCTTAGAAGGTTTCTCTTTGCTAATGTCTATGTCGGCTCTGCGGCCAAGGGTGAAGAGCAACGGGCCAAATTTATTGTAAAAACACTCTATCAACACTACCTGGAAAAACCGGCAGCGCTGCCTCCGGAAATCAGGCAACAGGCGGCCAGGCACGGCCTGGAACGCGCGGTCTGTGACTATATCTCCGGCATGACGGATCGCTACATCATTATTGTGTTTGAAAAACATTTCATACCCAAACCGTGGGGAAATTAGCCTGAAATGGTTCTTAAAGAATAGAAAGTAGGAATTAGTATATAATATAAGCGTGTCGTATTAAAGGTTATGGTGAAACATTTTTTTACCAAAAGAGCAGGAATATATTTGAGTGTTATAGAATATAATGTTTAGTTCACAGCCTTTTTAAAATCCGGGGCTGGGCATTTTTTGGAAATGAGAGGGGGCTTCTTTAACGGCGCAATGTCAGGTTTTGTTCAGGTGGGCAAAAAGATCTGATCTGAACTTTGGCGTAATACCTCGTCTTTTCCCGGGATGAGGTATTTATAATTTTTAGAATAATTTTTTAGTAAGTCCGGAGGCAGGTAGAATGGGGTATATACCCGGTGAGGTTGTCGAGGAGGTCCGCAGCCGTTTTGATATCGTGGAGGTGATCTCCTCTTACATCGATTTGCGTAAGACTGGAAAAAATTATGTAGGTTTTTGTCCCTTTCATTCTGAAAAAAACCCTTCCTTTACTGTGTCGCCGGAAAAACAGATTTATTATTGTTTTGGCTGCCAGAACGGAGGCAATCTCTTTTCATTTATTATGCAGATGGAAAACTGCAGTTTCCCCGATGCTGTGCGCTTTTTGGCGCAGCGTTCCGGCATAAATGTCGACCCCTTCCCGGCTTCGCCTGCAGAGCAGAAAGCCAGGGCACGCCGGGAAATGCTGTTGCAGATGTATACACGGGCACAAAAATATTATCAGGATTTGTTATGGAAAACAGCGGGGGGCAAAGAAGCTTTAAATTATCTTTTAAAAAGGGGCCTTACCAATGAGACGATCCTTGACTTTGGGCTGGGTTATGCCCCTCAAAGCGGGGGAAGTTTAACGGGTGAACTGCGCAAAAGCGGCCTGGATCTGAAGTTGGCGGTTCAAGGCGGGCTAATCAGGGAAAAATCTTCCCGCCGTTTTTACGATTATTTTCGGGGGCGCCTTATTTTCCCAATCGGGGACAGCTCAGGGCGGGTAATCGCTTTTGGGGGCCGTATCGTGGGCCAGGGTGAACCCAAGTATCTGAATACGCCAGAATCACCTCTTTTTAACAAGCGCCGGATTCTCTACGGCTTACACAGTGCCCTGCCTACAGTGAGAAGAAAGAAGGAGGCGCTGCTGGTTGAAGGCTATTTGGACGTGATTACCCTGCACCAGCATGGGTTAAAGGAAGCCGTAGCGCCCTTGGGCACAGCGTTGACAGAGGATCAGCTTTCACTTTTAAGGGGGCGCGTGGAAAGGATTTATCTTGTTTTTGACGCGGATACCGGCGGGGAAACGGCGGCTTTGCGGGGTTTGGAACTTTTCAAAAACGAAGGTTGTCAGATCCGGGTGGCACGGCTTCCCCGGGGGAAAGACCCGGCTGATTTTGTATGTGCACACGGGGGGGAAGTCTTTCGGCAAAAGGTCTTATTGCCGGCTGGTTCCCCGACTGATTATCGTTTATACCTGTGTAAAAAACGGTTCAATCTTAAGGAAAAGGAAGGCCGCATCAGTTACTGGCAGGCAGCCCGCAAGGTAATCGGTGCCCTACGGGGAAACCTGGAAAGGGAAGAGTATCTTAAAAAAATCGCCGGGGAAATTAACGTTTCCCTAGAGGTATTACGGGAAGATTTGGAGAATAAAATACGAAGCTTTTCTACGCAGGGTAAAGTAACGGTGCTAAACAATGTAAAAAAAAGCGACATTTCTCCCCGGGAACTGGTGGAAAGGGAACTTTTATCATACCTGATCCGCTACCCTGACTACCTGCAGGCACTGCGTGCCCAAGAAGTCAAGGCTGACAGTTTTTTAACAGGCCCCCACCGGGAAATAGCCCGCTACCTGTTCGATCTGGAACAAGGGGGATACCAAATAAATGAAGCTGTCCTGCTCAGCTATTTTTCCGGGCCGGAAATGCAGCGGCTGATTATGCAAATGGCAGTCGCCACTGACCTGGTAGAGGAAGTCAGGGTGCAAAAAGCGATTACGGATTGTTTAAAAAAAATTAAAACTTTACACTGGGCGGCGGAAAGAGAAATGTTGATAAAATCCTTACAGGACAGTGAGAAAATAAAGGAAATAAGTGCAACATTAAAGCGTATTTCTGAATTAAAGAAGTGGGAAGAGGAGCTTTACCGCTCCGGAGAAGGAGAGGATCTTGATGTCTAAAGAAGTGAAAAAGAAAACCTCTTTACAGGAAATCCAACGTTCCCTCCTTGAAAAGGGTAAGCAAAAAGGTAACCTTTCTTATAAGGAAATCCTTGATGCCCTGCAGGATTTCAACCTGGACACGGATGTAATCGATGAGTTTTATGAAGAACTCGCCGGCCAGGGTATTGAAGTGGTGGATGGAAAAGAGGATACCGATGCAGACGAGGGAGAGGATACAAAAAATGCCCTGGAGGGGGAAAAGGCAAAAAAAACTTATCTTTCCACGGGAATAAGCATCAATGATCCTGTACGCATGTACCTTAAGGAAATTGGTAAAATTTCACTCCTGACACCGGAAGAAGAGGTAGAGCTGGCCAAAGGGATGGAAAGAGGCGAGGAGGTCGCCAAGCGGAAGCTGGCAGAAGCCAATCTGCGTTTGGTGGTGAGTATTGCCAAAAAATATGTCGGCCGGGGTATGCTTTTTCTGGACCTGATCCAGGAAGGCAACCTGGGACTGATTAAGGCTGTCGAAAAATTTGACTACCGCAAGGGTTATAAGTTCAGCACCTATGCAACCTGGTGGATCAGGCAGGCGATTACCAGGGCCATTGCCGATCAGGCCCGTACAATCCGTATTCCTGTACACATGGTGGAAACGATTAATAAGCTGGTCCGGGTTTCACGGCAGCTTGTACAGGAACTCGGTCGCGAGCCGTCACCCGAAGAAATTGCCCAGGAGATGGATACCAGCGTGGAACGGGTGCGGGAAATTCTTAAAATTGCCCAGGAACCGGTTTCCCTGGAAACCCCGATCGGGGAGGAAGATGACAGCCATCTGGGTGATTTTATTGAAGATCAGGAAGTGCAGGCGCCTGCTGAGGCGGCGGCTTTTGAGCTTTTGCGGGAACAGCTGGAAGATGTGCTGGATACGCTGACCCCGCGGGAACAAAAGGTACTGCGTTTACGTTTTGGTCTTGATGACGGTCGTACCCGCACCTTGGAAGAGGTGGGGCAGGTTTTCGGCGTAACCAGGGAACGTATCAGGCAGATTGAAGCCAAAGCGCTGCGCAAGTTAAGACACCCGATGCGCAGCAAGCGTCTGAAGGACTACCTTGAATAAAAAAGACAATACAAATTATTTGTAACGGCCGTAAACCCCTTGACTGCACCGTGTAAATCCGTTATAATATAAATTGTCCTAAAGGCATTCCTCAGTAGCTCAACGGTAGAGCAACCGGCTGTTAACCGGTGGGTTGCAGGTTCGAATCCTGCCTGGGGAGCCATTTTTAATGGGCCCATAGCTCAATTGGCAGAGCTACCGGCTCATAACCGGTTGGTTCTAGGTTCGAGTCCTAGTGGGCCCACCACCATTAACCTTTTAATCTTTTAACTTTTGGCCCCTTCGTCTAATCGGTGAGGACACCAGCCTTTCAAGCTGGCAGCAGGGGTTCGAATCCCCTAGGGGTCACCACCAAAGGGCGAATAGCTCAGTGGGAGAGCACCTGCCTTACAAGCAGGGGGTCCGGTGTTCAAATCACCGTTCGCCCACCATATTCAAAGCACGATAGCCACGGGAAGCACGAATTCCGTGGCTATTTGCTGTTTTGAAGGAAGGGGAAGGTGTTTCCCCCCCTTTGGTTACCCGTCAGGCAGGCATTGATGCAGTTGCATTTGAAATAAGTGGTGTAGATTGTCAATTATCAGGAATTATGTTATACTACGTATGGCTTAAATACGCACGCTGTGGAAGCTGCGGGGGGTGCCCGGTGGGGTTCCCGCAATAATGATACGGCGGAGGCTAAACCAGGGAGGTAGTATATATTAAATGTCTATTGTAACCATGAAACAACTGTTGGAGGCGGGGGTCCATTTTGGGCATCAGACCAGGCGTTGGAACCCCAAAATGAGGAACTTTATCTTTACAGAACGCAATGGGATCTATATTATTGATTTACAGAAAACGGTGCGTTTGATAGATGTAGCTTATAATTTTGTCAAAAATTTGGCGTTTCAGGGCGAAAAAATCCTGTTTGTGGGCACCAAAAAACAAGCGCAGGAATCTATCGAAGAAGAGGCCTCGCGTTGTGAAATGCCTTATGTTAATCAACGTTGGCTCGGGGGCATGCTCACAAATTTTGCTACAATCCGCAAACGCATTAACAGGCTGGAAGAACTGGAAAAAATGGAGGAAGACGGCTACTTTGAAAGCCTGCCCAAGAAAGAAGTTATCAAGCTGAATCATGAAAAGGATAAGCTGCTGAAGTTTTTGGGCGGTATACGTGATATGAAGGAACTTCCCGGGGCAGTTTATATTGTTGATCCCCGCAAGGAAAAAATAGCTGTTGCCGAGGCCCGGAAACTGGAAATCCCAATTGTCTCCATTGTAGATACGAATTGTGATCCTGATGAAATCGACTACATCATACCGGGCAACGATGATGCAATCAGGGCCATCAGGTTGATTACTTCCAAGGTTGCGGAAGCTTCGCTGGAAGGAAAACAGGGGTTGCAGGTCGCCCAGGCGGAAGCAGAGCGGGAAGAGAAAAAAGTCGCCGCGGAAGCAGGGGCGGAGGAGTCTCCGGAAGGCCCTGCCGGCGATGCCGGAAAAGAAGCGCTTGCAGAATAATTTTATGTTTGGAAGTCAGTTTTCAGGAAGGAGCTGAGCAGAAAATAATGATCACTGCAGAAATGGTTAAAGAACTCCGGACTTTGACAGGCGCCGGGATGATGGACTGCAAAAAAGCCCTGGTGGAAACCGGTGGCGATAAAAAAAAGGCGCTTACTTTGTTGCGCGAAAAAGGTCTGGCCAGTGCGGCTAAAAGAGCGGGCAGGGTTGCGGCCCAGGGGGTTGTCGATGCTTACATCCATTTGGGCGGAAAAGTTGGTGTTTTGCTTGAAGTAAACTGTGAAACAGATTTTGTAGCCCGCAATGATGAATTTAAAAGTTTTGTCAGGGATATCTGCCTCCAGGTTGCGGCCACCAATCCCCTTTATCTGGATCGCGAGGCTGTACCCGCGGCTGTTGTTGAAGAAGAAAAAGAAATTTTGCGCAATCAGGCGTTGCGGGAAGGAAAACCGGAAAAAATTGTTGAAAAAATAATCAGCGGGCGGATTGAGAAGTATTATCAGGAAAACTGTCTTTTGGAACAACCCTTTGTTAAAGATGACAAAAAAACTATCCAGGAACTGCTTACTGAAAACAGGGCCAAGATAGGGGAAAATATTATTATCCGTCGTTTTGCCCGTTTTGAAATAGGTGAAAGTTCGGAAACGACTTCTTAATTTAATTTCTTATATTAAATTAAGATAAAGTGGTTTCAAACAGTAATAAAAGAACACTTGCAAGGGTGTTCTTTTTTTAATCCCGCCCCATAATTTTAAAGTCGTAAAAAAGGACACTGTCCGGATTTTGGCTTAATTTCATGGCCTGGGTAATGGCTTGTGTTCTGTTTTTAACACCGAATTTGCGAAAAATATTACGGAGGTGGGTTTTTACAGTATCCACCGCCAGGTTGGTGGCTGACGAAATTTCTTTGTTGGTCAGCCCCTTCACCAGGTGTTGCAGAATTTCCTGTTCGCGGGGTGTCAGTTCTTCTATGTTTTCCCGGAGCGGGGCTTTTCTTTTTTCAGCAACTTTTTTGCTCAGGCGGGTGTAGTCATCAACAATTTGGTGAAAAATTGATTGATCGATGACGGTTTCACCGTTAAAAACACGTTTGATGGTTTCAATCAATTTTTCCCGGGAAACATGCTTTAAAATATAACCGGCAGCGCCTGATTGCAAAGCCTGACGGATGGATTCCGTGTCTTCAAAGACAGTTAAAAAAATGATTTTAAGCTGAGGCTTCAGTAACAATATTTCCTTCGTTGTTTCAATCCCGTTTTTTCCTTTCATTTTAATATCCATCAGGATGATATCAGGTTCTTGTTCTATTGCGGCCTGGATGGCCTCCTCACTGTTACTGCAGCTGTTAAGCAGGGTAATTTCCTCACAGTCGGATAACATGGCAGCCAAACCTTCCCTCACCATGGGGTGGTCGTCTACAACCAATAGCTTAATGGTCACCGTAAGCCTCCTTTCCCCAGGCAGTGAAGTCAGCTTTCCAGGGGAATTTTTACAGTAATATGCGTACCTTTGGCGGGCTGTGAATCTATGACACATGAACCGCCCAATAAAAGTGCCCGTTCCTGAATACTGGCCAGGCCCAAGCGGTTATGGGCCGGGCCTACGGCCAGTAGAGCCATGTCCAGGCCTGTCCCGTTGTCCGCGACCTCTAAGGTTGCTTCATCTGCGGTAATTTCAAGCCTAACTTTTACCTGCGTGGCCTGCGCGTGCTTGATCACGTTGGTAAGTGCTTCCTGCAATATTCTGAAAAGAGTAACTTCAATTTTTGATGCCAACCGCCTGCCTTCCCCGCCGGTAACAATTTCAATAGGCAGGTTATGTTTTTCCTGCAGATTGTGAACATAATATTCTACGGCCGGTACCAGGCCATAGTTATCCAAAATCAAGGGGCGGAGATCATAAAGAATGCGCCGGATGTCCTGAATCTGCCCGCTCAGGAGTTTGGTGAGCTCGGCGATCTCTGTATACCATTTTTCAGGATCGGTTTCCGGAACCGGTTTGATCCGCTGCAGGCGGTACCAGATGGCAATCAGGGACTGAATGATACCATCGTGCAGGTCAGCAGCCAGGCGTTTGCGCTCATCCTCCTGGGCTGTAATGGCCTTGTTAACCAACTGGTGTAAAAGTTGTTCCTTTTGTTCCAGTTTTTCTATTAACCGGGCGTTTTCCATGGCAATCGCCGTAGCCCGGGTAATGGCAAAAATGATTTCATTTTCTTCGGCGTCAAAACCTGCGGCCTCCTTGGGCCGATCTACCTGCATGATCCCGATTGTTTTGCCTTCGACCAGAATAGGGGCCAACACCAGCCAGCCATAGTCAAAATTTTTAATAATTTCAGGTGTAAGCAAAAGGTGCATGTTTTGCGGTGTAACAGAAACCGGTTGCCTGGTTTCAATTACACGGGTGATAGCCGGAAAGGGCCTGGTTCCGCGCAGCGCTTTAAATTTTTTCCGCAGTTCCGGATCATAACTGCCGACAGCCACAGCCGGAATGAGGGTCTGATCTCCCTTATCCAGTAGGTAGATGCAGCTTTTGGCAGAAAAAAGATCTGCAGTCAGCTGGGCTACAACATGCAAAACCTGCCGGATGTCCAGGGTGGAGCTGATTGTATTGACCATTTCCATCCAAACCGCCAATTTCTTGAAATGGGGCCCCTTATGGTTTTCAAATAAGGACTCCTGAATAGTGTCCGCGATATGCCGGCCCAAGGAAACAGCCTTGACAAGCATATATTGGGCATTTTGCAGATCAGTGTTGAAAATGCCGATTTCCATGGTGCCCACCGGTTTGCCGGCTCTTAATATTACAGGCAGGGTGGTGGTGAGCACCGGATTAAAGGGTTCCAGCATTTTTTGCTTTTTATTGTTTTTTGCAGCAGCAAGGTAATTGCAGAGCTGCTGCCGGCGTTCTGATTTTATTTTGTTTTGGGGAGCTTGTTTTTCTTTGGCAGCTTCCCACCAGACAGGGGGGCGGCCCTCTCTCACCAGAAAAAAGCCGGCCTGCCCAAAATCAAAGTAATCTACAGAATTTTGTAAAATGCGCTGCAGGGATGTTTTCAGTTTTTTATTGACATTAAAGGTGGGATTGACCCTGCAGACCAGGATCAGCTCTGCCTTAGTGTTTAACCCGGAAGAAAACATAATGTTTTTTGCACCCTTTTTGCAGGCCTCTTTCTTAAAATTATATATCTTATCTGTTTTCAGGTCAATATTTGTTTGTTCGCTGGGTTGGTCCAAAAGGGTTAATCCCTAATTCACTCTTTTTTAAACTTGCTTCCATGCTTTCAAGCGATTTGTTTCCAGGTCTTAATTTATTAAAATTATAATAGAGTCTTTGTTGAAAAATATTTTTAAAACCGGAAAAACTACCTGCCCGGCGATTTTCAGTATATAACCACTTGCTTGCAGGCGGGAGCGATGTTTGGAATGCTTAATTTTGAAGGTAAAAAATACTTGCCCGGTAAGAGTTTTCAATGGCGTGGCAACGCCGGTGATCTAGTTTTTGGCCTGGATGAAGAGCAGATCAGGTTTTTTAAGGATATTTTGGATAAGCATGCCATTCAGAGGGTGTTGGACGTTTTTTGCGGGAATGGTGAACTGGCTGTTTTAATAGCCCAATGGGACAGGGATGTTACTGTCTTTGTCTCTGAACCGCCGCTTATCAAGGAAATTAATTATAAAAGTATCCAGGCGGGTGTACGGCTGGGGATTTGCCTGGGGGATATGCGGGATATATCCGCCCTTTACAGGGAACAATGCGGTTTAATTGTCTGTTTACAGAATTCCTTGTCCTGTCTCTTAAGTAAAGAAGATATCTGTGGCACGCTTGCTCAGATGTATTTAAAACTGGAGCCGGGCGGTATCCTGGTTATGCATACGCTAAATTATGATTACCTGTTAAAGGGTGATCTTTGTCCCGTGCCGGTCCTGGAAAGACAGCATCCGGGTTTGGATGTTAAGCTGTGGTTAAAACCGGGGCCGGAAAAAGAGAAGGCCAGGCTGGTCCTCAAAGTTGTTCCGGCCGGTGACAAAAACGGGGCTTGTCCGGGGCTGGGGGAAGAGATAGTGGTCCCGGTGCTTCCTCTTTTTAAAAAAGAACTAGATTTATGGTTGGCGGAATTAGGCTTTAAAAAAATAAAAAGTTACGGTTGTTTTGCTTGTAAAACAGCTTTAAGCAACAGCTGCCACCGAATTACAGTGGCCTCCCGGCCGGGTTAGGCCCACCGGGCTTTAAGTAGCAGGGCTGCAGTTTCCCTGACGGGCCGGCCGGCTTCCGGGACATTTTTTTTAGCGTTTTAGGCCGGAAAGCATGATAATATTTTTGCGGGGTTTAATTTGCAGAAGGCACCAGGAATTCAATTTTAAGGGAGTTGGTTTCATGGGTATTCCCATTATTGATGCGCATATTCACATGATGTATTTTGAGAAACAGACGCCGGGCGCTTTAGATTGGGTTAAAAGCTTTTATGGCGAGGAAAATTTTCAGGATTTTTATGATAAAATGTGTGATCCCGACCATTTTGTCGCATATCTGCGTGCAAACGGGGTTGACTACGGCTTTATTTTTGCAGAGCTATGCCCGGCGGTTACAGGCATTTGTTCTAACGAAAGTGTTTTGGAGTTTTGTGCCGGCCGGGAGGCGCTGATCCCGATCGCCAGTATCAACCCTCATCTGACCGTGAATTTAGATCAGGAGCTGAGCCGTCTGGTGAAGGCGGGTTTTCGCGGTTTAAAAATGCTGCCTACCTACCAGTTTTATTATCCGCATGAAACCCGTTTATACCCCCTTTATGCCCGGGCGCAGGAATTGCAGATACCGGTGTTGTTTCATACCGGATCATCCATTTTCCATGGTACGCGGTTGAAATATGGTGATCCCCTCTTTTTTGACGATATTGCTGTTGATTTTCCGGACTTAAAAATTGTCCTGGTGCACGGCGGGAGGGGTTTCTGGTATGATCGGGCCTTATTTTTAGCACGCCTGCACCCCAATATATATCTGGAGATTGCAGGTTTGCCGCCTCAAAACCTGCTGCAATATTTTCCCGAGCTGGATAAAATAACTGATAAGGTAATTTTTGGCTCTGATTGGCCGGGGGTGCCCAGTATAAAGAAGAATATAGAAATTATAAAGCAGTTGCCCTTTGGTGCGGAGGCCATTGACAACATTTTAGGCGGCAATGCTGCAAAACTGATCAATTTAACCTTTTAATCTGATCAGCCTGACCTGTCCCCAATAAAGTGGACACACCTAAGTGCGAATAACTGCCTTTACCGCATTATTTCGTGGGCCCTGCCCACACCAGCTCTCGCCGAGGGGCAGCCCGCCATGTTTACTTGTTGGGCAGTCAACAGGGTAAGCCGGTGTGGGCCGTCAAGGGTAAAGCTTTGCCCGGCTTTGCCGGCCCTTGACTGCCGTTAGATCCGAGCTTTTTCTTGAAAATAACGTTGCTTAAATTCTACTGGCGTTAAGTAGCCAAGGCTGGCATGGTTGCGTAAGCGATTGTAAAATACTTCAACATATTCAAAAATGGCTTACCTGGCTGCTGCCCTGGTTTCATAATGGTTAGGATAAACCAATTCAGTTTTTATGGTGATGAATGAACCCGGCTCTTGGACGATGCCTTTGGATTGCCTGCTGCATGGTTTTAATGGCCAGTTCTTTGGTTATGCTACTACCCATGGCTTTGTCGACGACTTCTTTGTTGAACAGGTCTTTGACGGCTGCAAGGTAAAGCCAGCCTTCACCTGTGTCAATGTAGCTGGTGTCTGAAACTTATACTTCCTTGGGGTTTGAAACGTTAAAATTTTGTTGTAACAGGTTGTCCGCTACCGGTAGGTTATGCTTGGAATTTGTAGTTGCTTTATACTTACGGGGCCGTATGGAACGAATGCCATGAGCTTTCATAAGCCGATGAACCCTGTTTATACCGCAACCAAACCATTCTTTAATGTCAGTATGGATTTTTCGGACGCCGTAGATCTTGCGGCTTTTTACATGGCTTTTCAGAATTGCTTTTAAAATTTCTGCATCTTTTTATGTCGTTTACTGGGGGGCCGTTTCCCCCAATCGTAGTAGCCGCTTCTTGATATTTCAAACAGGCTGCACATCTTCTCCACTGGAAAATTGAAGCGGTGTTTTTCTATAAATGGAAAGGCTATTTGCGGGGTTTTGCGAAGATGGCAGCAGCTTTTTTTAAAATGGTCACCGTCTCTTCCAGGTCGGCAACCCTTCGGTTTGCAGCCTTTAGTTTAGTTTCAAGTTCAGCAATACGATTTTTTTAGGTGTTGTTTTTTGTATCATTATATTTTTTGATCTATCGATAGAGTGTTTGGGGGTTGACTCCAAGATCTTCTGCCACACTGGGCACCGACCGCCCATTGGAAAGCGCTAGGTGGATAGCATCTTCTTTAAATTCTGGACTGTACCTTTTCCCGCGATTGCCCATTTAAGGACACCTCCATTGAAATTATTTTATCTCACTTTGGTGTGTCCGCCAAACCGGGTACAATTCAGCCCCGGGTTTTTTGCGGGTTAGTATACCTACATACTTGATAGCACGGGATTAACCAACCTTCCCGTGCTATCTTAACTTAGGGCTTCCTGCACAACCCCCGAATCTATATAATTACTACATTCAGCTATGTAGGGCCGATTATATGGGGCAGGTTTGGATAATCGAAGGATTTAATTTTTTATGAGATATTATACTTCTCAAGCTTATCATAAAATGCACTCCTACTAATACAAAG
>JBMNNQ010000047.1:0-11022 GCA_050942615.1 Dethiobacteria bacterium
GGCGCGCACGTTGGGGATTGACATTCCCACCCTCTGCTATTTAAAGGATCTGAACGCACCTGCGGCCTGCCGCGTCTGCCTGGTCCAGGTTGCAGGCCGGCCTACCTTTGATGCCTCGTGCGTTTTGCCTGTTGAGGAGGGCATGGTAGTCTATACCAACACCCCGGAGGTGCTGGCGGCGCGCAAACAGGTTCTGGAACTTTTACTTTCCGATCATCCCTTTGAATGCCTGACTTGTGAGCGCAACCTCAACTGTGAATTGCAGCGTCTGGCGAAGCGTTATGGCATCAGGGATCTGCATTTTGCCGGCGCACGCAACCATTTTTTAACAGATGATCTGTCCCCTGCCGTAGTGCGGGAACCCGACAAGTGCATCCGCTGCCGCCGCTGTATCTCTGTCTGTGAAAATTATATCACGGCCTTTGTTTACAGGATGGTAGAACGTTCTTTTCAATCGATCGTCGGCCCGGCCTATAACGGCTCCCTCATGGAAACCTCGTGTATCTATTGCGGGCAGTGCATTACCGTCTGTCCCACTTCCGCGCTGCGGGAAAAAGACTCTACTGCCAGGGTATGGGAGGCGCTGGCCGATCCGGAATTGCACGTGGTTGTGCAGACGGCGCCTTCTATCAGGAGCACCATTTCGGAAGAATTTGGTTTTCCGGTCGGGACACCGGTAGAAGGGCAGATGGTGGCCGCCCTGCGCCGCCTGGGCTTCGACCGCGTTTTTGATGACTGTTTTGGTGCCGATGTCTGCGTGATGGAGGAAGCAACCGAGTTTTTGGGGCGCCTGGAAAAGGGCGGGCCGTTTCCCCAGTTTACATCCTGCTGCCCTAGCTGGGTCTTGTTCTGCGAAAAATTCTACCCGCAACTGGTCAACAACCTCTCCGAAGTAAAATCGCCACAGCAGATCTTTGGGGCCCTGGCCAAAACATATTATGCTGAGCTGGCAGGCTTGGATCCCGCCAAAATATTTGTCGTTTCGATCATGCCCTGCGTTTCCAAAAAGTATGAGCTGCTGCGGCCGGAAATGAACGCCAGCGGCTTCCAGGATGTGGACGCCGAGCTGACCACCCGGGAATTTATTCAGATGATTTTCCAAGCGGGCCTGGACATTAAAAAGCTGCCCCCGGAAGGATTTGATACCCCCTTAGGCTCTGCCAGCGGGGCCGGGGTCATCTTCGGCTCCACCGGCGGGGTAATGGAAGCCACGCTGCGTACGGTTTATGAACGCCTCAGCGGCGAACATTTGGAACGGCTGGAACTGACAGCAGTGCGCTCCGAGGAATATAAAGAAGCCACCATCCACGCCGGGGAAAATGAACTGCGGGTGGCCGTGGCCCGGGGCACCGGCGCGGCCCGCAGGCTGATCGACAGGATGCTGGAGGGTGAAAAGGAATATCATTTTGTAGAGGTAATGGCCTGCCCCGGCGGCTGTGTGGGCGGCGGCGGGCAGCCGATCTATATTGAAACAAATGATTGGAACGAACAGATCAGCCACCGGGCAGAACGGGCCCGGGGTCTGTTTGAACTCGATCGCCAAAGGGAACACCGTAAAGCCCACGAAAACCCCGCCGTCCAAAAGCTCTACACAGATTTCTTAGAAGAACCCGGCAGCCCCTTAGCCCACAAACTCCTCCATTCCCGCCACCAATCCCGCAAACTCTACGCCGACCAGCCCCTACTCGTCCACGACTAAAAACGGCGTTTCAGAGATGACAGAGACCGGAGGTGACAGGGGGCCGGTTCTCTTGGCACGCCATCCGGGAGGTGACAGGGGGCCGGTTCTCTTGGCACGCCATCCGGGAGGTGACAGGGGGCCGGTTCTCTTGACACCTCCTTTTCAAGATGATATGCTCTTAAAATGGAGGTGTTTTTCCATGCCCAGAAAACCCCGGGAAAAAAGCAGCACCGGAATATATCATGTTATGGTCAGGGGAGTCGGCGGACAAGAAATTTTCCATGACAATAAGGATAGACAAAAATACATCAGCATAATGACTAAATATAAGGATATCTGCCAATACGAACTGTATGGCTATTGCCTGATGCCCAACCACGTTCACCTGTTAATCAAGGAATCTGTACAAACGGTTTCGCAGGTGATGCAGCGCATGGGGACAAGCTATGTTTATTGGTATAATCAGAAATATGAAAGGGCCGGCCATTTATTTCAGGGCAGATTTAGAAGTGAAGTTGTTGAGGACGACCGCTACCTGTTGGTTGTATTAAGATATATACATCAAAATCCAACAAAAGCTGGCTTAGTGGAAACACCGGCTGCTTATGAGTGGAGCAGTTATTCTGAATATATTAATCAACAAAACAGTTTAACAGATGTTGATTTTATTTTGAACATTTTTAACCCTGACCGAAGAAAAGCAGTCGCAGCTTTTAAAGATTTTATGACCCAGGGTAATGAGGATAAATGTTTGGGCATTGCTGAAGGAAAAAAGCGGCCTTCAGATAAGAAGATCAGAGGGCTGCTTGCAAAACACCTGAATGCGGGCGATACCCGTCTGCTTTTGCAAGTGGACAAAGCTGAACGGAATAAAATAATCAAGGATCTTAAAGAAAAGGACGCCTCCATAAGACAGCTGGCCAGGATAACCGGGTTGGGCAGGCGAATAATTGAAAAGATCTGACAGTTGGTAAGGAATATTATATTTCCGGTAGCCAGGTTTATATTTACTATTGTTCAGGGACGGCAGGGAACCGCCTTCTGTTAGCTGTGGATTACACCCGGACAGCTACAGTTGTATAGGTAACTTGAAACTAAGTAAGGAAGGATGTGCCAGGAGAACCGGCCCCCTGTCACCTAAGGGAGGGGAGTGAAGGCCAAATGTTTAAACTATTGCGCCATTTAAAGCCGTTTGGGCTTGCGATTGTGATCTCCGTTTCCATGACTATGCTGCGGGCACTGGCCGAGTTATCCCTGCCTACACTTTCAGCAGATCTGGTCAACATCGGTATTGCCAATGGAGATGTTCTTTTTATCCGGCAGGTTGGCATCCGCATGCTGCTTTTCGCTGCCGGTGGCGTTGCCGCTTTTATTATTGGCGGCTATTTATTATCCCGGGTATCTGCCGGGTTTGCCAAGGGTATGCGCGAAAAAGTGTTTGCCCATATTGAAAATTTTTCATTACATGAATTTAACCGCTTTGGGACTGCCTCCCTAATCAACCGGACGACGAACGATATCATGCAGCTTCAAACTTTTTTGGAAATAGGCCTGCGGATGATGATTATGGCGCCTTTAATGTGTATCGGCAGTATTTCCCTGGCTTTTGCCAGGGATGCAACCTTGGCGCTTATTTTTGTGGTGGTCAGCCCCATTATTATTACCACGATCACTCTAATCAGCCGCAAGGCGCTCCCCCTTTTCAAGCTGATACAGGCCAAGCTCGATTCCCTGAACCTGATTGTCCGGGAAGAGCTGACCGGCATGAGGGTCATCCGCGCCTTTAACCGCGACGGCTACGAACAGGCCCGTTTTAAGAATGCAAACCATGATTATGCCGCCACGAGTATCAGGGTTAACCGGATCATGGGGGCGATGTGGCCGCTGATGACGCTGATTGTGAATATGACCATCATCAGTATTGTCTGGTTTGGCAGTATACGCATTAACCTTGGTTTCACCAAGGTCGGCGACCTGATGGCTTTTATTCAATATGCCATGCACGTAGTCCATTCCTTTACGATGATTACCATGATGTTTGTCATTATCCCCCGTGCCTCCGTTTCCGCCGCCAGGATTAATGAAGTGCTGGATACTGTTACGGAGATCAGAGATGCCGACATTTTAAAACAGGCCGTTGTTGAGGAAGGTTACGTGGAATTTAAGGATGTCACCTTCAGTTACCCCGGGGCGGAATGCCCGGTACTTTTTAACATCTCATTTTGCGCGGGCCCCGGAGAGGTGACGGGGATTATCGGCAGCACCGGCTCCGGCAAGTCTACGCTGATGAACCTTCTGCTGCGTTTTTACGATGTCGACAGCGGCAGCATCCTAATTGATGGCATCGACATCCGGGAGATGGCCCAGGAAACCTTGCGTAAAAAAATAGGTTACGTGCCGCAGAAGGCTTTTCTTTTTTCCGGCACCATCCGGGAAAATATTCTTTATGGTAAGGAAGATGCCGGTGAAGATGAGGTTGGGTGGGCGGCACAAGTTGCCCAGGCCACCGAATTTATTACCGGCCGGGAAGGCGGGTTTTCCTCATGGCTGGCCCAGCGGGGCAAAAACATCTCCGGCGGCCAAAAACAGCGCCTTTCCATAGCCCGGGCACTGATTAGAAAACCACAGATCTATATTTTTGATGATGTCTTTTCCGCCCTTGACTACAAGACGGAGGCCGCACTCCGGGCGGCGCTTTACAAGGAAACAGAATATGCAACGGTATTTATAATCTCGCAGCGGGTGAGCACAATCAAAAACGCCGGCCGAATTGTTGTTCTTGAAGAAGGCAGAATCGCCGGTATAGGCAGCCATAAGGAATTGTTGGCTGACTGCGCCATCTATCGTGAAATCGTGGCCTCACAACTGCCGGAGGAGGGGATTGCATGAGCAAAGAACGCAGACAGAGTGCTCTTCCCCGGGGTTTTGGCCACGGAGGCAGGCGGGCGGGAATGATGGTTCCCGGCGCAAAGGTAAAAGATTTCAAGGGGACGTTGATCCGCTTGTTAAGGTACCTGCGTCCACACCTGTTCCTATTGCTGATTGTTTTCACCGTATCTGTTTTGGGAACAGTTTTAAGTGTCCTCGCCCCCAAGATTTTAGGGCAGGTGACTACCATTTTATTTGCAGGGACAATGCAAGGCGCCGGGATCGACTTCGGGCGGATCAAACAGATACTGCTGTTTTTAGGCGGTCTCTATCTTTTAATCGCAGCGCTGCATTATATCAGCCAATTCATCATGGCTGGCGTTGTCCATAAAACAATCTATGCCCTGCGTGAAAATGTAAATAAAAAACTTTCACAGCTGCCGTTAAAATATTTTGATACCCAGAGCCACGGTGAAATTCTAAGCCGTGTGACAAATGATATGGATTTAATCGGCTCCACCCTGCAGCAAAGTCTGACAAATTTTATGACTTCGCTTGTGACCGTCATGGGGGTTTTAGCCATGATGCTGTCGATCAGCCCTGTCATGACGCTGATCCTTCTTGGCACGCTGCCCCTGGCGTTTTTAATTACAACCAGGGTTGCCCGGCAGTCACAAAAAAGATTTGCTGCACAGCAGAAAAGACTGGGTGAGCTTAATGGCCATGTGGAGGAGATGTTTAGCGGACATACGATCGTCAAATCCTTCAGTATGGAAGAGAAGGCCACCCGGCATTTCCAAAAAATTAATGAGAAATTGTATAACGCCGGCTGGCGGGCACATTTTATTTCCAGCCTGATCATGCCCCTGATCGGCCTGGTGAACAACAGCGGTTATGTATTGATCTGCATCTTTGGGGGTCTTTATGTCATACAGGGCAAGATGCCACTTGGCGATATACAGGCTTTCATTCAATATTCCAGGCAATTCAGGGAACCAATCGCCCAGTTTGCCGGCATAGCAGGCATTATTCAGGCTACTTTCGCTGCGGCCGAACGCGTTTTTGAACTGCTGGACGAAAAAGAAGAGGTTCCTGACAAGAAACAAGCTCGGAGCCTGACCGCCCCGCGGGGCGACGTCAGTTTTGAAAATGTCAGATTTGGTTACAGCGAAGAGGTGATACTTATTAAAGACCTGAATATTGACGTCAAAGCCGGGCAGACGGTGGCTATTGTCGGTCCCACCGGCGCCGGTAAAACAACCCTGGTTAATTTGCTGATGCGATTTTATGAGATCAGCGGCGGGCGGATTACAATTGACGGTGTTGATATCAGGGATATCAGGCGCGGCGATCTGCGCAAAACTTTTGGGATGGTGCTGCAGGATACCTGGCTTTTTAAAGGTACCATCCGGGATAATATTGCCTATGGCAAGGAAGGGGCGACGGATGAAGAGATCATCCGCGCGGCGAAAGCGGCCTATGCCGATCACTTTATCCGTACCTTGCCTGACGGTTACGCTACTGTTTTGGATGAAGAGGCATCAAATATTTCACAGGGGCAAAAACAACTGCTCACCATTGCCCGGGCTATCCTCGTCGATCCGGCAATTTTGATTCTGGATGAGGCTACCAGCAGCGTTGATACCCGCACGGAACTGCTGATCCAAAAAGCGATGGCCGCGCTAATGAAGGGGCGGACCAGCTTTGTTATCGCTCACCGGCTCTCAACCATCCACCACGCCGACATGATCCTGGTCATGCGTGACGGCGATGTGGTAGAAAAAGGCACAAGTATTGAACTGCTGGCCCTAAACGGCTTCTATGCCGAACTGCACCGCAGCCAGTTCAGCACAGCAGTATAAACAGACAAACAAACCTGGAGGTGACAGGGGGCCGGTTCCCTTGGCACATAAATCGGAACCCTGTTCAAAGGAAATCCTGGTTGCTGATTTTACCCAGAGATAGCAACAGGAGATGGCAGTCTATGTGCCAAGAGAACCTCCCCCTGTCACCTCCGGCCCCTGCCATCACTCTGCGAACCGGCCCCCTGTCACCTGCCTGCCTGGCCCCCCGACACCTCCTGCCGGCTTTCCTCTGCTTCTCCTGCTTCCGCAGATTCCGCAGATTCCACAGATTCCCCGGCTTTTCTTCCACTAATACCTGGTTAAAAAAGACTATGATTTGCTGCCCGTTGGTTGTGTTATAATATGGGCAGAAAGACAACTATAAATGCAGCTTTATGGGAAAAATACAACCGGCTGAAAAGGGGGCCTTGGAAAAATGTCAGGCAGGGTAAGAAGAATATTTGTGGAAAGGCGCCGGGAATTTGCCCTGGGGGCGTTGCGGCTGTGCCGTGACTTACAGGAAAATTTAGGGGTTACCGGGCTGGAGGCGGTGCGGATTGTTTACCGCTATGATTTTTCCGGGGTTAACGAAGAGGAATATGCACGGGCCCGGGAAATTCTTTTTGCTGAACCGCTGACCAACTCAGTTTATGAGGAAGAGCTACCCTTGGAAAAGGGGGAACAGGTTTTTGCGGTGGGGTTGCTGCCGGTGCAGTTTGACCAGCAGGCCGACCTTACGGCCCAGGGTTTACAGGCATTTACGGGGCGGGAACGCCCGCCAGTGCGCACGGCCCGGGTTTTTGTGCTGCAAGGGCAGCTTACCCCAGCAGATGTGGAATGCATCAAGGCTTACCTGCTTAACGCCGTTGATTCCCGGGAAGCCTCCCTGGCAAAGCCCCCGCATTTGCGGGCAGAAATTGTCGAACCGGCTGCTGTGCCTGTGCTCAAAGGCTTTAACGCCCGCCAGAGTGAGGCCCTGCGGGAACTGCAGGTGGAACTCGGCCTGGCCATGGATGAGGAAGATCTTGCTTACTGCCAGGCTTATTTCCGGGACACGGAAAAAAGGGAACCGACGCTCACCGAATTGCGACTGATCGACACCTACTGGTCAGACCACTGCCGGCATACCACCTTTCAGACGGTGATCGAAGATGTGGCTATTGCAGCGGGGCGCTTTACCCGGCCCATAGAAGAAGCTTACAAGGAGTACCTGCTTTCCCGGGAGGCTGTTTACGGGGAACAGGAAGGGGAAGCAAAAGAGGAGATTTGTTTGATGGACTTGGCGCTGCTGGCCATGAAGGAGCTGCGCAAAAAAGGCCGGCTGCCCGATTTGGACGAGTCTGAGGAGATCAACGCCTGCAGTATTGTTGTGCCGGCGGAGATCGACGGCCGCCGGGAAGAATGGCTGGTCATGTTTAAAAATGAAACGCACAACCACCCCACTGAAATTGAACCCTTCGGCGGCGCGGCCACCTGTTTGGGCGGGGCGATCCGTGATCCCCTTTCTGGGCGGGCCTATGTCTACCAGGCCATGCGGGTGACCGGCAGCGCCGATCCCCGCGTGCAATTTGCAGATACGCTGCCCGGCAAACTGCCCTCCAGCCGGATTACGACAGAAGCGGCAGCCGGCTACAGCGCTTACGGCAACCAGATCGGTGTGCCCGCCGGCTATGTGACAGAATTTTATGCCCCGGGGTTTCGGGCCAAAAGGATGGAGGTGGGGGCCGTCATCGCCGCCGCCCCCAAGAAAAACGTGGTGCGTCAAAAACCGGTGCCCGGCGACGTTGTGCTCCTCATCGGGGGGCGCACCGGCCGGGACGGCCTCGGCGGCGCGACCGGTTCGTCCCAGGAACATACAGCCACCTCGCTGTTGACCAGCGGTGCAGAGGTGCAGAAAGGCAACGCTCCCGTGGAGCGCAGAATCCAAAGGCTGTTCCGTCGCCCGGAGGCGAGCACGCTGATTAAAAAATGCAATGATTTCGGCGCCGGGGGCGTCTCCGTGGCCATCGGTGAATTGACAGACGGCTTGGAAATCAACCTTGATGCGGTGCCTTTAAAATATGCGGGGCTGGACGGCACGGAAATAGCCCTTTCAGAATCCCAGGAGCGCATGGCAGTGGTTTTGTCCGCAAAAAATGTGGAACCCTTTTGCCGCCTGGCCCATACAGAAAACTTGGAAGCCACCGCAGTGGCCAAGGTTACGAGCAACCGGCGGCTGCAGATGCACTGGCAGGGACAGACCGTAGTGAACCTCAGCCGCGCTTTTCTGGATTCCAGCGGTGTCCGCAAAAAAATTAGAGTTTTGGTTAACGCCCCGGCAGCAGAAAGTAATTATTTCAGACGTCTGCCGACGGGCACGGCCCTGGAACTGCCGGATCTGCACCGGGCCTGGCTGGCCAACCTGGCGGACTTAAATGTCTGCAGCCAGCAGGGCCTGGTGGAAATGTTCGATAGCACGGCCGGCGGCGGCACAGTCCTGCTGCCCTTGGGCGGCAGGCACCAGGCCACCCCTGCCGAAGGCATGGCCGCCCTGCTGCCGCTGCAGCAAGGCGAAACGACCACAACCACGCTGATGACCTGCGGCTATGATCCCCATCTGTCGGCCTGGAGCCCTTTTCACGGGGCCTGCTATGCTGTGGTGGAGGCTGCCGTCAGGATTGCAGCCTTGGGCGGGGATTACCGCCGCGTTCGCCTCACGCTGCAGGAGTACTTTGAAAAATTGGGTGACGACCCGGCCCGCTGGGGGAAGCCCTTCAGCGCTCTGCTGGGGGCCTTCTATGCCCAGAAAAAATTAGGGATTCCGGCCATCGGCGGCAAAGACAGCATGTCGGGCACCTTTATGGAGCTGCATGTGCCGCCCACGCTGATCGCCTTTGCGGTGGGCATGGCCGACGCCCGGCAGGTTGTTTCCGCAGAATTTAAAAAAAGTGGCAGCCGGGTTGTCCTGCTTCCGTTGGCCAGGGATGATAGTGAACTGCCGGATTTTGCCTCCCTGGAAAAGAACCTTTCTTCTTTAGCTGCCCTGCAAGAAAGCGGCCGGCTGCTGGCTGCTGCAACTGTCAAAACCGGTGGTCTGGCAGCAGCGCTTAGCAAAATGGCCTTTGGCAACCGCCTGGGCCTGCGGTTGGAAACGGTGGAACAGGCCGAGGATCTTTTCCGGCCGGACTACGGTTCTCTGATTTTGGAGATAGATGCGGCAACAGAGCTTGAAAGCGCCCTGCAGGGCCTGCCCTACAGGCTGTTGGGCTACACGCAGGAAAAGCCGGTTATTGCGATCAACAATCTAGAAATTGACCTGGAAGAGGCCTTTGCCTCCTGGCAGCAGCCCCTCTCCAAAATATTTCCCACAGCACCGGCAGAAGAGTCCGCAGCGGAAAAGCCCCCCTTCATCACCGATCGGCACGTCGGCCGGGGCCGGGCCCTCAAACCGCGCCGCAAAACAGCACGCCCGCGGGTGCTCCTCCCTGTTTTTCCGGGTACTAACGGCGAGGACGATGCTGCCCGCGCCTTTACGCAAGCCGGCGCCCTGGTGGACACTCTGGTTTTTAACAACCTGACCCCGGCAACCTTGGAACAATCGAAGGTTGAAATGGCCCTGCGCCTGGAAGCAGCCCAGATCCTCATGCTGCCCGGAGGGTTTAGCGACGGGGGCGAACCCGACACGGGCGCCAAGCTGATGGTCGCTTTCCTCAGCGATTCCCGCCTCCAGGAAGCAGTATTAAAGCTGCTTGAAAGGCAGGACGGCCTCATTTTGGGGGTCTGCAACGGTTTCCAGGCTTTAGTAAAACTGGGCCTGCTGCCTGCAGGAAAATTCAGCGTTCCCGGCGAACCGCACCGGGTAGCCTTAACCAAAAACCGCAGCGGGCGCTATATCTCCCGCCTGGTGCAGGTTAAGGTAGTCTCCACCCTTTCCCCCTGGTTTGGCAATGTCGAGGCCGGCGCACTGCACACTGTTCCCATTTCTCATGGCGAAGGCAGATTTGTTGCCGGGGAAAAAACCCTGGCAGAACTGATTGCCAATGGGCAGGTAGCCACCCAGTATGTAGATTTTGCCGGCAGCCCCAGCAATAAATACAGTTTTAATGCCAATGGTTCCCAAGCTGCCGTCGAAGGGATCACCAGTCCGGATGGGCGGATTTTAGGCCGGATGGCCCACCCCGAAAGGATGGGGCCCCACGTAGCTTTAAACGTTCCCGGGGATAAAAAACCGCGCCTCTTTGCGGCGGGCGTAAATTATTTCCGCTAATTTGTCTTTTCTTGTTTTTTAGTCCGTTCCCTTGCAAAAAGCGGTTTTTTGGGTTAAAATAATGTTAGGCGGATAATGATCGCCTTACGATCGCTTGGCGAAAGGTGAACGTTGTCTGCTCTCTGTTTAAATATTTTGGTTGCGGTGTGATGCCGTTGCACCAGCGGGGTTTTAGCGGCAGGCAAGCGACTGCAAATTAGTTTGGTTTCAAAGGGGACCTCAGCAAGATAGCGTAGGGTAATTTCGTAAGTATTTAAGCAGTTTTTTAAAGGCAGTTTTTTAGAGGTAGTCCGGCGCGGAGAGATGGCTGAGTTGGACGAAGGCGCTCGCCTGGAAAGCGAGTAGACGGGGCAAAACCTCGTCTCGTGGGTTCGAATCCCACT
>JBMNNQ010000048.1:0-10897 GCA_050942615.1 Dethiobacteria bacterium
TTATAAAAACACTGCTGCAGGAACTTATCGCCTATAAAAACATCCTGAAATTCCCGCGCCTGTTGCCGGAAATTGCTGAAAACATCAAAACAGACCTGGATCTTAACCAGGCGATTAAATTGGCAAACAGACTAAAAAGTGTTGAAATTGAAGAGATTAACACCTTTACCCTGCCAGGCAAGGCGGGTAAAATTGCGGGGGTAAGCTATATTTTGCCGGAAGAAGAAGAAATCCGGCAGCTGATAGACGTACATATTAAGGGTGTTTATACTGAAAAATCATAGGCAGGCACAAGGGTGTGGTTTGCAGTCCAGGGATGCCTTTGTTAACCAGGAAGGGTTTAACTGCCTGGAAAAGGCTGAAAAAGGCAGGTGGTTGCACCCTTTAAAGATGATCTTTGGATCCTGGGATCCTTGGATCGTTGCAAAATGAAGGGGAATTATGTCTGACTATGCCAAAAAATTTGGGGAAAATAACGGCCGGAAGGTAAATATTCTAGGTGTTCCGGTGGATCGGCTGACCCTGCAGCAGGCTGTGGGGCAGATCCGCCGTGCCTGGAACGAAGGCCGGTTTTTGCATGTTGTTACCGCCAATGCAGAAATGCTTTACCGCTGTCGTCAGGATAGGGAATTAAAGGAGATTATCAAAGCAGCGGAACTGGTAACCGCTGACGGCGCCGGTGTGGTTTTAGCCTCCCGGATTTTAAAATGTGCCGTGCCGGAAAGAGTGGCTGGTTTTGATCTGATGCTCGCCTGTTTAAAAGAAGCTGCCCGCACCGGCTGTCCCCTTTATTTCTTGGGTTCCCGGCAAAGTGTTTTGGAGCAGGCTGCCGTCAAGGCCCGGAAAAACTATCCCGGGCTTAACATTGTCGGCTGCCATCACGGTTTTTTTCAGGAGTCCGAGGAAGAAGCAATCCTGGAAGAAATTTGTTCGCTTCGGCCAGCCCTGCTTTTGGTAGCCTTGGGTGTACCCAAACAGGAAAAATGGATAGCCCGCTACCGTAAAAGGCTTCCCCCCAGTGCGGTTATCGGAGTTGGGGGAAGTTTTGATGTTTTGGCCGGTGCAGCCCGGCGGGCACCCTTGTGGATGCAGCGGGCCGGGTTGGAGTGGCTTTACCGCCTATGGAAGGAACCTTCACGCTTGGGGCGCACGGCGGCCCTGCCGTTATTTCTGTGCGCTGTTTTCCGTCAGGCGGTGCAGGGAACAGGGGAACAATAGAAAAATATTCCCCGGGAGGGAATGGTTATTTGGACAATACTGCAATTTTTGAGGGATTGAATAAAGATCAATTTGCAGCGGTTACGCATACTGCAGGCCCCCTTTTGATTATAGCCGGTGCCGGTTCAGGGAAAACAAGGGTTCTAACACACAGGATAGCTTACCTGTTGGCTGTCGAAAAGATCCCACCCTGGCAGATACTGGCTATTACTTTTACCAATAAGGCCGCCCACGAAATGAAGGAACGCCTGGAAAAACTAATCGGGCCGGTGGCACGCTCGATGTGGGTCAGCACTTTTCATGCCGCCTGTGTGCGTATTCTGCGCAGCCATGCGGAAAAGGTGGGTTTCAACAGCAATTTTGTCATCTATGACACCGCCGATCAGCAAACTCTGCTTAAGCAGTGTCTGCAAGAACTAAACCTGGATCCCAAAAGGTTTTCTCCCAAAGCAGCGGGTGCTGTCATCAGCAATGCCAAAAATGAGCTAAAAGACGCCCGGCAATTTGCCCGGGAAACGGACAGCTATTTTCTGGAAATTGTTGCCGGGATCTATACCTTGTATGAAGAAAAACTGGCAGCCAACAATGCCTTCGATTTTGATGATCTTTTAATGAAGACAGTGGAACTGCTGCAGGGTGATGCAGCGGTGCTGGCATTTTATCAGGACCAGTTTGCCTACCTTTTGGTTGATGAATATCAGGATACAAACCATGCCCAGTACAAGTTGGTTAACCTGTTGGCGAAAAAACAGCGTAATTTGTGTGTGGTTGGCGATCCGGACCAATCCATATACCGCTGGCGCGGGGCAGATATCAGGAATATCCTGAGCTTTGAAAGGGATTATCCGGAGGCTGAGGTTATCAAATTAGAACAAAACTACCGTTCTACCGCCTCTATTCTGGGGGCGGCCAACGCTGTAATTAAATTTAATCCCGGGCGCCGGGAAAAGAACCTTTGGACTGATAATCCTGCCGGGGATAAGATCTGTTTGTTCCCTGCCGCCGACGAACGTGATGAAGCGGCCCGGATTACAGCAGAAATTATGGCTTTAAAAGCCTCCGGCCGGAGACTTTACGGTGAAATGGCTGTTTTATACAGGGCCCATGCCCAGTCGCGGGCTCTCGAAGAAGAGCTGGTTAGAAAACAGATTAGCTACCAGATTTTTGGCGGCACAAAATTTTATGATCGAAAAGAGATCAAGGATCTGCTGGCTTACCTGAGGGTCCTTGTCAATAAGGATGATGATTTAAGCCTGGCCCGTATTATCAATGTTCCCAAAAGGGGCATCGGTGCTGTCAGCTGTTCCCGGGTGGCGGATTACGCGCAGCAAAAGGGCTTGTCCTGGGCTGATGTTCTGCCCCGGGTTTCCTCTGTTCCCGGCCTGCCCGGCCAAGCTTTGAAACAGATTAGGGCCTTCCGGGAATTGATCGGCCGGTTTCAAACAGCGCGGCAGACTGCGTCTGTAACAGAGATCGCCTCATCAATCTTAAACGAAACAGGTTATTGGGATGTGCTTCTGCAGGATGATACTGTGGAGGCAGAAACCAGGCGTGACAACCTGAAAGAATTTCTAAACGTTACTGCAGACTATGACCTGCGGAATCCTGATGGATCTTTGGAGGATTTCCTGGCGGATATTTCACTGGTGGCCGATATCGATCATTATGTTGATGAGGCGGACAAGCTGGTGCTAATGACCTTGCATTCGGCCAAAGGCCTGGAATTTCCTGTTGTTTTTATAATGGGCCTGGAGGAGGGGACCTTCCCTCATTTCCGCTCATTGGCAAGCGATCACGAAATGGAAGAAGAGCGCAGGCTGTGCTATGTGGGCATGACCAGGGCCGAGGAAAAACTGTACCTGTCCTTTGCTGAAAGAAGGCTGATCTACGGCCAGACGCATTCTAAAATGCCCTCACGTTTTTTAAGTGAAATCCCGGAAAAGTACCTTGACCACAGCGGCAAAGAAAGGGAAACTACCGCCGGTATTTTGACAGGCAGGCCTGCCCGGGAGGAAACAGGCAATGATAGAGAATTGGAAAACAGTTATCAGCTGGGTGACAAGGTCCGGCATAAAAAATGGGGCGAAGGGGTTGTTGTAGAGGTTAAAACAGGGGACACTGTAATTAAGGTCGCTTTTCCCGGCCAAGGCATAAAAAACCTGGATATCTATTTTGCCCCGTTGACGTTGCTATCCGGAAGGTAAGCGGCCATGATAATTTATTTATTAAAAAACAGAAGACAACCGGGGGGCGTTGGTTGATGAAACCTTATAATGGGAACCTTTTGCAGAAAATTAAAGAATTTAAAATAGAAAGAAATGCAATGATCCTTGCTCATAATTATCAGCGGGAAGAGATACAGCAGGTCGCAGACTTTGTCGGCGATTCCCTGGAACTGAGCCGCAAGGCGGCCGATTCTACTGCCGAAGTGATTGTTTTTTGTGGTGTCCGTTTTATGGCCGAGGTGGCAGCCATCCTTGCACCGGAAAAGATCGTGCTGCTGCCCGATCACCATGCCGGCTGTTCATTGGCTGATATGGTTACGGCCGCCGACCTGCGCCAAAAAAAGAAGGAACATCCCCAGGCGGCAGTAGTTGCCTATGTCAATTCCCCGGCGGCTGTTAAAGCAGAGAGTGATATCTGTGTAACCTCTTCCAATGCTGTTGCGGTGGTTAATTCCCTGGAAGCAGAAGAAATAATCTTTGTGCCCGACAAAAATTTAGGCAGCTATGTTGCCGCGCAGACGGGCAAAAAAGTAATACTTTGGGACGGATACTGCAAGACACACCATTGTGTCACGGCGGAAGACGTCGCGCATGCCAGAAAAGCCTATCCCCAGGCTTTGGTAATGGTGCACCCGGAATGCCGCCCGGAGGTGGTTGCTGCAGCAGACGTTAGTTTATCCACAGGGCAGATGTTTAAATTTGCGCGGGAAACAGAAAGCGAGACGATCATTGTCGGTACCGAAACGGGTGTCCTGCCTGGTTTAAGGCAGGAAAATCCGGGAAAAAAGTTTTTTCCCCTTTCCCCCCAAATGGTCTGCCCGGATATGAAACTGGTTACCCTGATCAAGTTGTTGCTCGCCCTTGTCAAAATGCGGACGCCGGTAGAAGTTCCGGCAGAAATAAGCCGCCCGGCTCGCCGGGCCCTGGAGCGTATGTTGGCTGTTGTTTAGGTTTGGCGGTGTGGAGAAAACGGGTTAAAGCAAGGGGTAAAAAGGAGGAAAACTGGTTTTGCAGCAGCAAGCTTATAAAAATATTGTAGCAGCGGCCTTGGCAGAGGATGTGGGCTTTGGCGATCGGACTACGGCAAGCATTTTTACCGTGCAAAAGGGAGAGGGCCTTATTGTGACACGTGAGGCCGGAGTTGTTGCCGGGCTGCAGGTGGCTGCCGAGGTATTTGCCCAGGTAAACCCTGGGGTGCATTTTCAAACAGAGTTGGCGGACGGTGACAGCATCAAACCCGGTGACAAGCTGGCTTTTTTGGCAGGCCCGTTGGCGGGTATTCTGACCGGAGAGCGGGTAGCCCTTAATTTTTTGCAGAGGCTGTCCGGGATCGCTACGGCAACCAGGGATGCTGTGGAAAGGGTGGCCGGCAGCGGGGCAATGATCACTGACACCCGCAAAACCACCCCCGGGCTGCGGGTTTTGGAAAAATATGCTGTGCGCGCCGGCGGGGGGGAAAACCACCGCTTTAACCTTTTTGACATGGTGTTGATTAAAGACAACCACATCCGCGGCGCCGGTTCTATCAGTGCAGCTGTAAGGCGGGTTAAACAGCGCTGCGGCTTTACAGTTAAAATTGAAGTGGAGGCTGGCACCCTGGAAGAAGTGCAGGAAGCCCTGCAATGCGGCGTGGATGTCATTATGCTGGACAACATGTGTACAGAAGAGATGTCTGCAGCGGTGCGCCTGATCAATAAAAAAGCTTTGGTAGAAGCTTCGGGCGGCATTACCAGGGAAAAGCTGGCCGAAGTGGCCTCCGCCGGGGTAGACCTGATCTCCTTAGGTTATCTGACCTACGCTGCCGGGGCACTTGATTTCGCCCTGGAAATAATGCCGTAACGGGTGGTTTTTATTGCCAACTCCCGGGAAAGGTTTCCTTAAAGTATCGCAACCCGAGGGACGTGCTTTATGATCGGCAGCCAGCCTGACTTATTTCATTGGAACCAACAACCAAAACGGCCCCGATTGTTGAAAAACTGCCCCGGGCAGGCATTACACTGGCTACAAGATATGTCAGCCAGTGTAACTGCTATTTCTGGAAAATGTTTCCCCATGGGGGCCTGCCCGGGGGCTTGTTTTTAGAATTTGGCGGCCAAGTCTGTATAATATCTGCACTGTTTTACCCTGGGCATCAATCACCGCTTTTTCAGGACCCTTTAACACGGGCTGCGTCCTTCCGATGCCTTAGGCTGGGTTTCGGTCGGTTTTGCAGTAGCTTCGAACCAGCCCCCGCAACAAATTTTTGTTTACTGTCCCGCAGCAAATTTCTGCCTTCCACCTGGTGGCCTGACCTGCCGCCGGTTTAAAGGTTGCTTACAACCCTGCCTCCAGGGAACAACGAACAAAGACCGGGCCGCTGTAGCTATTTTATAGGTTGTTTACAACCAGGTCGCCGATTTCACTTGTGCCGGCACCCATTTTTCCGGCAGAAAGGCTCTCAATGTGTTTGGCGCAGACGGCCATGACCGCTTTTTCCACGGCTGCTGCCGCCTCATTTTCCCCTAGGTTTTCAAGCATCATGCCGCCGGCACAGATAGCCGCCAGGGGGTTGATCATGTTTTTACCGGTATATTTAGGGGCGGAACCGCCGATGGGCTCAAACATGGAAGTCCCCCCGGGGTTGATATTTCCCCCGGCGGCAATGCCCATGCCGCCCTGTAAAATGGCACCTAAATCGGTAATGATATCACCAAAAAGATTGTCAGTGACAATGACATCAAACTGTTCGGGGTTTTTAACCATCCACATACTGATGGCATCCACGTGTGCATATTCCCTTTGAATATCCGGGTATTCTTCCCCCACTTCGTGGAAGGTCCTTTCCCATAGATCAAAAGCATAGGTGAGAACATTGGTCTTGCCGCAAAGGGTCAGCGTTTTTTTCCTGTTGCGTTGCCGGCAGCATTCAAAGGCGTAGCGCAGGCAGCGCTCCACACCAAAACGGGTGTTGATCGATTCCTGGAGGGCTATTTCGTGAGGGGTCCCTTTGCGTAAAAATCCCCCGCTGCCCGTATACAGGCCTTCGGTATTTTCCCGCACGACGATAAAATCTATATCCTCCGGGCCCTTGTCTTTTAAAGGAGTTTCTACCCCGGGATAAAGCTTTACCGGGCGCAGGTTTATGTACTGGTCCAGTTCGAAGCGCAGCTTTAAAAGGATTCCTTTTTCCAGGATTCCCGGCTTTACTTCCGGGTGGCCGATGGCTCCCAAATAAATAGCCTGAAATTGCTTTAGTTCCTCAACAGCCCCTGCGGGTAAAACCTCGCCGCTGCTCAGGTAGCGCTCTCCACCATAATCAAATTCCTTAAATTCCAGGTTGAAATTAAATTTTTTAGCTGCTGCCTGCAGTACTTTAACACCCTCCTGCAGCATTTCCGGTCCTGTACCATCGCCGGGGATCAGGGCAAGCTTATAGTTTTTCATTTTTGGTTCCTCCTCTGATAAATAGTAGTATTAGTAAATTTTTTTGTTAAAAAGTGTTTTCAGTTCTGAAGCAGCCTGTTTGGCAGGATTTTCAGCCTGATACTTATTTATACTTAAAAAAAAGGAAAAGGTCAAATTTTAGTGTTACTGGATGCGTCCCGCCGATCGTTTAGGAGGCTTGTTTTAAGTTCCTAATGCTGGTATATTTAAAAAGGAAAAATGGGAGGTGTGGACGATTATGCAAGATCTGTATCAGGATATTCTTCATTTGGTGTTAAACCGGGCTTATGAGCAAAGAAGGGTGCGCCTTGCTTCGGGCCGGGAAAGTGATTTTTATATTGATTGCCGGCAGGTAACGTTGACGGCGGAAGGTGTCTATAAAATTGCCAAATATATTCTTGGTTTAATCCGGAAGGAAAAAATGGCCGTTCAGGCGGTCGGCGGCCCGGCCCTGGGTGCGGTGCCTGTTGCTGCAGCCCTCAGCGCCCTCAGCTATGATCCTTCCTATAGCGGTGCCCCCCTTGACACCTTCTTTGTCCGGGCTGCAGCAAAAAAACACGGCAAGGGGAATAAAGTTGACGGGCCTGTGTTGCAGGAGGGGCTTTCTTTGCTCTTACTGGATGATGTATTGACTACCGGGGGTTCGCTGCTGAAGGCTGCCCGGGCAGTACAGGAGCTGGGCTGCCGGGTGGAAAAGACCCTGGTTATTGTCGATCGTCAGGAAGGCGGTCGTGAAAACCTGGAAAAAGAGGGCCTGCATGTTGTTTCCATCCTCACCCGTTCAGACTTGGAACAAGCCCGCCGGGAAAGATAAACAAAGGAAACTGTTTACGGGCTGCGTTGGTTTATTTTCAGGTTGCATTTTGGGGCGGGTGAAAAAGCTTCAGGCCTGCAGGCGCCCGGGACGGGTCAGACCTCCGGGCTTATTACTGCAGGCCCTGGTGCGGCCTGGTTCATTTGCAGTTAACAGCTTTGTACATAAACAAACCCCCGGAAGGAAATTCTCCAGGGGGTTTACAGCCTTATTCGCCAATTTTAGTGGCGGCAACAGCTTTTTCTTCGGAAGCAATCTGTTCTTCCATTTCTATTATTTTCACCAGTATTTCTGTTTTTTCTGCGCCGCTGGTCAGAATCAACTGCCGCAAAAGATCTTCCCGCAGGCCGCGCAGGCCTGTTAACAACGGTGTAGTCATAATTCCCCCCCCCTTTTATACCTTTCTTTACAAGAACCTGTAACAGTGCTTTAGTTTACCCGATGGTCTTTATTCTTTTCCAAAAGGTATAAAAATATGCGAAGTTATGCCAACAAAAAGAGATATGGGAATTATTTATACTAATTGCTGCCGCTGTTTGCAGCAAAAAAATGGCAGGGCCGTGTGAATCCTATAACGACAGGTAATCTTCCGGCGCAAAGAAAAACTCCACCTGGGAGATAAACAGGTGAAGTTTTAAAAATTACTTCAAAAGGGATATTTATTCATCATTATTGTTTTCGGGGTCATCGTTATCAGGTGGGTTTAGTTTATCTTTTAAGCTTTTGCCGGCCCTAAAAACCGGGACAGTGCTGGCAGGAATAATAATTTTTTCAGTGGTTCCCGGTTTTCTGCCTTCTCTGCTTTCACGCCTTCTTGTCTGGAATGTACCAAAGCCTACCAGTTGGACTTTGTTCCCTGCCACCAGTATTTCTTCAACTGTAGCAATGAAGTTGTTAACAAATTCTGCAGCTTGTTTCTGGGTGGTACCGGTTTTTTGGGCGATTATTTTTGCCAGTTCAACCTTGCCGATAGTTTCCATAGCCAATCTCCTTTCCTCTACCTCTTGTTATTGACTGCAATTTTTGCATGTTTCCTGTTTTAAAGACTAACAGTTGTTTTAAGTATGCCCGGGAGCCTGTAAGCCTTTACATTAATTTTCCACAAAACAACACAAATTATTTCAGAAATTCCCGTAAACAACGTTCCCCTCGCAATCTCTTCGACAAAAGGTAAGAATTCCCTGCATGTCTCCTGCTTAAAAATAATAATCCCCTCTGTTATTTTTGAAAATTTAAGATCCCTTTAGATGATAGCCGGCATCAACGAAAATTGTTTCGCCGGTGATGCCGCGGGCCAGGTCGCTGCATAGGAAAAGGGCGGCATCACCCACTTCGCTGCCGCCAATGTTACGCTGCAGCGGCGTATTTTCGCGGACATGGCCCATGAAATCAGTAAACCCTTTAATGCCGCGGGCTGATAAGGTGTTTACCGGGCCCGGGGAAAGGGCATTGACGCGGATTCCTTTGGCCCCCAAGTCGTAGGCCAGGTAACGCACAGCGGATTCCAGGGCGGCCTTGGCTACCCCCATCACGTTGTAATGGGGCACCGCCCGCTGACTGCCCAGATATGTGAGGGTAACGATGCTCCCCCCGTCTGTCATTAAGGGGACCGCCGGGCGGGTGACAGCCAGCAGGGAATAGGCGCTTATTTCCAGGGCAGTCTGGAAACCCTGGCGGGAAGTGTCTACGAATTTGCCGGCAAGATCCTCTTTTTCAGCATAAGCGATACTGTGAACAATAAAATCAAGCCGGGGGAAGCTTTCCTTGATCTGTGTATAAAGATCCTCAATTTGCCGATCATCCTGCACATCACAGGGCAGCAGGAGCGGTGATAAGGGGAAGCCGGCTTCCCCGACCAGTTTTTTTAACCTTTTCTCAAAACGTTCGCCCTGGACTGTCAGGATCAGCCGGGCCTTGGCGGCTGCCAGGGCTTTGCTTATGTGCCAGGCCAGGCTGTGTTGGTTGGCAATGCCTAGAACAAGGCCTACTTTACCGTTCAGCATGTGTGGTCACTTCCTTTATATTTTTTTACCTTTTGCGTATCCTGGCGATAAATACTTTTTTTGCCAAGTAGGTGCTTTTATTTAGAAGTATAGCACGAAAGGCATATTTTGCAAGTATACGGCGTGAAGGGTGCAGTTATGCTGTGATTAGGTTTAGGAAAAGGGGTAATGGTAGGGTACTAGGGTACGGTAATGGTATTTGATTTTGGAATGGGGAAAAGCTAAGACCAAACACATGGTTATTGAAAATATTTTTAACGGGAGGGTTGCCGTATGCCTGGCAAATCTTTAAAGGAAAAAAGAGAGGATAAAGAATATCCCCGGCCCGTCAGCGGGGAAAAACGGGTCTATATGTCCGGAAATGAAGTCGTGGCCTGGGCGGCGCTGGCCTGCGGTGCAGAGTTTTTATGTGGTTATCCTATCACGCCGCAGAATGAAATTATGCATTTCTGGTCCCGCCTGGCACCCCGTTATGGACGTGAATTTCTACAGACTGAAGATGAACTTTCAGCGGGGTTTGCTGCCCTGGGCGGTATTATGGCCGGGGCCCGTTGTTTTTCAGCCACCGCCGGGCCGGGCACCATCCTCTTTCAGGAGCCTCTTTCCATGGCAGAGATGATGCGTTTGCCCCTGGTGCTGGTAGTTCAGCAAAGAGGGGGGCCTTCTACGGCCACAGTGGTTTATTCACAGCAGGAGGTATTTCTAACTTCCTTTGGAGGCAACGGCGAAGGGCTGCGCGTTGTCTATGCCCCGGGCAGCCACCAGGAAATGTATGACTATACCATTAAGGCTTTTACAACAGCCTGGCAGTACCGCTTTCCCACTTTGGTCCTCGGGGACGGCTACCAGGCGCAGATGAAGGAAGCGCTGACTATTTATGATCCCCCGGCCCGGGGGCTTGAACCGGCGCCTGCTTTTCCCTTCATCGGTGCAGCGGGTCTTCCCGGGGTAGAACGGGAACCGGCCCATTGGCGCAACACCTTTTCGGTGGAAGAAGAGCTCTTCGATGCACTGCAACCGCTGATTATTGACTACTATTCGGCTGTTCCTTTTTTAACAGAAATGGAAGCAGGATTCCTGGAAGGGGCGGAATTGGTTATTGTAGCCCACGGGGTTGTTGGCCGGGCGGTGCGGGCAGCAGTGCGGGAACTGAGGGAAAGGGGCTTCCCCGCCGGGTTCTTCCGCCCGTTGACCCTGCGCCCTTTTCCGGATGA
>JBMNNQ010000049.1:0-10787 GCA_050942615.1 Dethiobacteria bacterium
CCCCACAAGCAGGTTTGGATCTTCAACCGTTACTAAACCCTCTAAAACATCCGTCAGGTCTCCCGGACCTATTTTGGAAGCTCAACCAGCAGCCCGGGCATTATTTGTCAACCTGGGAATATTGTTCCCCATGCATTTTAACCTCCTCCCGCACCTGCAGGTGCCTATTTTTTCCGGAAAACTGTCTTACCGGCGGCGGCTATATTTTCTGCCGTCAGGCCGTATTTTTGCAGCAGGGCTTCCGGGGAACCGGATTCGCCGAAAGTGTCCTTAACACCCACCCTGACGAGCGGAACCGGGCAATTTTCTGCCAGCACCTCTGCCACGGCCCCGCCCAGGCCGCCGATAACGCTGTGTTCTTCAGCTGTAACCACGGCACCGGTTTGACAGGCCATTGCTATTAAAAGATTTTCATCTAGAGGCTTGATCGTGTGCATATTCAAAACAGCCGCCTGCAGCCCTTCACGGGCCAGTATTTCTGCGGCCTGCAAGGCTTGACCGACCATAATGCCTGTGGCCACCAGAAGCAGATCACCGCCCTCCCTTAAAACCTGGGCTTTGCCCAATGCAAAGGGCATTTCGGGGGAGGTCACCATGGGTATTTTTGGCCTGCCCAGACGCATGTAAACAGGGCCTTCGTGCTTGGCAACCGCCTCTACAGCCAAAAAGGTCTGCCGGGCATCTGCTGGGACAACCACGGTCATATTAGGCAAAACCCGCATCAGGGCAATATCTTCCAAGGTCTGGTGGGAAGCACCGTCCTCACCCACGGTCAGACCCGTATGAGAGGCCGCAATTTTAACATTTAAACGCGTGTAGGCCACAGAATTGCGGATCTGATCATAAACCCTGCCGGTAGCAAAAACACCGAAGGTGCTGGCAAAGGGGATATAGCCGCTTGCCGCCAGCCCTGCCGCTGTGCCGATCATGTCTGCTTCAGCAACTCCTAAATTAAAAAAACGCAGTGGAAATTCCCCGGCAAAAAGCGCCGTATGCGTTGACTGGGACAGATCTGCATCCAAAACAACAATTTTATCCAGGCGGTGGCCCAGTTCACGCAAAGCAAGGCCGTAGGCTTCCCTGGTAGCCATTTCTTCCGGCAAAATAATCCCTGTTTTTTCTGCCAAAACAATCCCCTCCGTTTCAGTTTTGCAGCTCTTCAAGGGCCTGGGCATATTCTGCGGCATTGGGTGCCCGGCCATGCCAGTTAATCTGATTTTCCATAAAGGAAACACCTTTGCCCTTAACCGTATGGGCAATAATCATCGTCGGTGCGCCTTTATTCACCTGCGCCCTGCGGATTGCCTCCAGCAGCGAGGCATAGTCGTGACCGTCCACCTCCAGAGTATGCCAACCGAAAGCCCGCCATTTTTCAACAATCGGTTCCAGTGTTTTCACGTCCCGGGTCCAGCCGTCGATCTGCAGGCCGTTATAGTCCAAAAAAGCTGTAAGATTATCCAGGCAGTAGTGGGCAGCAGTCATCGCAGCTTCCCAAATCTGGCCTTCCTGGATTTCACCATCGCCCATAATCGCATAAACGCGCCGCGGCGACTTATCCAGACGGGCTGCCAGGGCCATCCCGTTGGCAACAGAAAGCCCCTGTCCCAGCGAACCGGTGGACATCTCCACCCCCGCTGCCTTATGCATGTCGGGGTGCCCCTGCAGGGGCTGTCCAATCTTGCGCAGGGTTTCCAGGTGCTGGGCAGGAAAAAAACCCTTGTCGGCCAGCACAGCATAAAGGGCCGGGCAGGCATGTCCTTTGCTTAAAACAAGCCGATCACGCTGGGGATCACGGTAATTGGATGGATCAATGCGCATTACCTTGTAATATAAAATTACCAGGATGTCCAGGACGGATAGGGACCCCCCGGGATGGCCGGAACCAGCCCGGTGAATCATGGTCAGGACTTCCTGGCGCAGCTTCTTAGCCTTTAACTTCAACTCTTCGTTGGCGGCAGCCGAAATAGCCGGCAATTTATTCTCCTTCTTTCCTTATTTATTTTGCGAGCCATGCGGCCCAAACCCCTCGCCCAAAACCTCCCCAGCATTGCTGAAAATAATAAAAGCATGCGGATCTGTTTCTAAAACAAGGTCTTTCAGGCGGGTAACCTGTGACTGGGAAACGACGCAAAGGATGATACCTTTTTCTACCCCTGAATAAGCCCCCCGGCCCTCCAAAAAAGTGGCCCCCCGCCCTAATTCCGCCAAAATCCCGGCAGCCAACGCCTCCTTTTCCTCGCTAATAATCAACACTGTTTTGGAAAGGGAAAAACCTTCCTGTACCAAATCGATGACTTTGCTGCTTACAAAAAGAGACAGCAGGGCAAATAAAGCCACTTCAGCCCCGAATATAAACCCGGCAGTGACGACAATGGCCAAATCAGCCCCGATTAAGCTGTAACCGCTTTTAAAGCCCCAAAGATGGTTGATCAGCTGGGCAATCAGCGCTGTGCCCCCTGTAGAACCATGGGAACGGAAAACAATCCCCAGGCCGGCCCCCAAGCCAATCCCGCCGAAAACAGATGCCAAAAGCAGATCGCCGGTCAGCAGCGGCACAAAAGCAAAAAATTCCAGCATCAACGGCAGCAGAATTGTGCCGGCCAGGCTGTTGGCCACAAATTTCCAGCCTCGGTATCGCCAGGCCAGGATAAATAACGGAACGTTGCCGGCAAAAACAGTCAGCCCCACGGGCAGACTATAGAGGTGAAACAGGATAATCGCCAGCCCGCTGATGCCGCCGGCGGCAATCTTGTTCGGAATCAGAAACATCTGGTAGGAGATCGCCATCAGGGCCGTCCCGACAACAATACCTGCAAATTCCTTTAAATGTCTTTTCCACATCTTTCTAAGGTTAACTCCCTGCCGGCTCGAGGTCCTGTTTTAACGGGGCATCGGCAGCGGCGGAAGGCTCCAAACGGGCGCTGTAGCGCAGAAAGGCCTCCAAAAAAACGTCGATTTCCCCGTCCACTACCGCCTGTATATCACCCACCTCCACCCCGGTACGGTGATCCTTGACCAGCGCATAAGGATGAAAAACATAGGAACGGATCTGGCTACCCCAGGCAATTTCCTTCTGTTTGCCCCGCAGCGCATTTAGCTGTTTCTTTTGTTCCTGCTGCGCCCGATCGGCCAAGCGGGCCAATAAGATGCGCAGCGCCCTTTCCTTATTGCTGAATTGCGAACGTTCATTCTGGCACTGCACCACCAACCCCGTAGGCAGGTGCGTAATCCTGACCGCAGAATCTGTTGTATTCACATGCTGCCCCCCCGCCCCACGGGCACGAAAGGTGTCGATTTTCAGATCATCGTCGTTGATTTTTATATCCACGCCTTCCTCGACCTCGGGAAGCACATCCACAGAGGCAAAGGATGTATGCCGCCGGCCGCCGGTATCAAAAGGTGAAATGCGGACCAGGCGATGCACGCCCCTTTCCGCCTGCAGGAGGCCGTAAGCCTTTTCCCCCTGAATAAGGAAGGTGACACTTTTAATGCCTGCCTCCTCCCCCGGCAAAATATCCAGGATTTCAGTTTTAAAACCCTTTTTTTCCGCCCAACGGGTATACATGCGCAGCAGAATTTCAGTCCAGTCCTGTGCTTCCAGCCCCCCGGCGCCGGGGTGCAGCGCCAAAATGGCATTTTTCTCATCGTAGCGCCCCCCGAAAAGCAGGTTGAGCTCTTCCTGATCGAGCAGCGCCGCCGCCCTAACCTGAAGCCCCTCAGCCTCCTGCAACAGCTCCAGGGCGCCTTCTTCATCCTGCAGTTCCTTGTAAATCTGTAACAGCGTTTTCCATTCTTCCATTAAAACGGACAACCGCTTAAAGACTTCCAACCGTTCCCGCAGCTGTCCCAATTCCTGCATAACCGCAGAGGCCTCTGCTGGGTTATCCCAGAAAGCCGGTTTCCGGGCCTTTTTTTCCAGTTCCTGTGCCTTTAACCTTATCCCCTCCAGGTCAAAGAGACATCCCCCATTTTTCGAGTCGATCCTGTTGTTTGCGCCATTTAACTTGTAGTTCTGCCAACATACCGCCAACCTCCTCCAAAAATAAACAACTTTCCTGTGAACCCCCAACCGGAGGAACTAACCTGCCGGTTAATGCAGCTGCCACCCCTAAAATTGGCACCGGCAAAAGAAAACGTTCTTATTTTCAGTGCCGCGACAAACCGGGCGCCGGCCGCAAGGTCCGTCCTTTGGCCAAGCCGGAAGGGCAACCCTTTGCTGTTTCTAGTGTATGCTGCTAGGCACCGCAACATTTTTTATACTTTTTACCGCTGCCACAGGGGCAGGGATCATTGCGACCGATCTTGCCCTTTGCAGCCCTGGCTGCCGGGGCACCCTTTTCAGGCCTGGCTTTCCCGGCCCCGCCTGCCGCTGCAGCGCCGACTGCCGGCAGGGGTGCTGCCGCCTGGCGGCGCGAGGGGGGCGCCTGATCCACCTTTACGTGGAAGAGCAGGCGGATCACATCTTCCTGCAGGGAACTGATCATTTCCTGAAACATTTCATAAGCTTCATGTTTATATTCAATCAGGGGATCCTGCTGGCCGAAGGAGCGCAGCCAGACACCCTGGCGCAGTTCATGCATTATGTCAATGTGTTCCATCCACCTGCTGTCGACCACCCGCAAAAGGATGACCCGTTCCAGCTCACGCATCACTTCGGAACCAATTTCTTTTTCCCGCGCCTCATAACAAGCTTCTGCCCGGGCCAGCAGCTCTTCTTTAATTTCTGACGCCGCAAGGGACTGCAGCTCTTCATCAGACAGATCAGTTCCGGGAAGGAAGATCCGCTGGGCATAGTTCCGCAACCCGGTCAGATCCCAGTCTTCCTCAGCAGTTTTATCCCCTAAATAAACCGAGAGGGCGTTTTCCACCACATCGTCCATCATCTGCAGGATGCTGTCCCGCAGGTTTTCGCCCTCCAGCACCTGGCGGCGCTGCCGGTAGATGATCTCCCGTTGCTGGTTAAGAACATCGTCATAATCCAGAATATGCTTGCGCATTTCAAAGTTGCGCCCTTCTACCTTCTTTTGGGCGTTTTCAATCGCCCGGGAGATCATGGCATGTTCAATGGGCACATTTTCTTCCAGGCCCAGACGTTCCATGATGGAGCTGACATTGTCCGAACCGAAAAGGCGCATCAGATCATCTTCCAGGGAGATAAAAAACCGGGAAGCCCCGGGATCACCCTGGCGGCCGGACCGCCCGCGAAGCTGGTTGTCAATGCGCCGTGATTCATGCCTTTCCGTGCCGATAATTTGCAGCCCGCCTGCCTTTACCACCTCTTTATATTCTTCCTCGGCCGCTTTTTTGTATTTGTCCTGCAGTTCCTGGTAAACCTGCCTGGCTGCAGCCACTTCTTCATCACAGGGCCCGAATTCGACAGCCCCGGCAATCACCTCCGGCGCATAGCCACGCTTGCGCATTTCCTGCCGGGCTAAATTAGCCGGGTTGCCTCCCAGCACAATGTCGGTCCCCCGTCCGGCCATGTTGGTAGCGATGGTTACCGCACCAATCCGGCCCGCCTGGGCGACAATTTCGGCCTCGCGATCATGGTGCTTGGCGTTGAGGACGTGGTGCTTAATACCTTTTTTTGCCAGCAGGCGGCTCAGTTCCTCTGATTTTTCAATAGAGATCGTCCCCACTAAAACCGGCCGCTTTTCGGCGTTCAGGGCGACGATTTCTTCCACCACCGCCTGAAATTTGGCCCTTTCCGTACGGTAGATGGCATCGGGAAGATCCTGGCGGATCATCGCTTCGTTCGTGGGTACAATGACCACATCCATCCCGTAAATTTTTTGGAATTCTTCCTCTTCTGTCACCGCAGTCCCCGTCATGCCAGCCAATTTTTCATACATACGAAAATAGTTCTGAAAGGTAATCGAAGCGAGTGTCCGGCTTTCCCGGGCCACCTTCACTTTTTCCTTGGCCTCGATGGCCTGGTGCAGACCCTCGCTGTAACGCCGGCCAAACATCAACCGCCCTGTAAATTCATCAACGATGATCACTTCGCCGTCTTTCACGACATAATCCCGGTCCCTTTTCATGAGGACGTGGGCTTTTAAGGCTTGCCGCGCATGGTTTTCAATTTCATCCCGCTGTTCTGCTTCTTCCAGGTTTTGCAGGCCTAAAAACTTTTCAACCTTGGCAAAACCATTTTCGTTCAGTTCCACATTGTGTGCTTTTTCATCAACTTCATAGTCAACATCCGGCTGCAGGCGGGGCACAAAAGCAGCAAATTGTTCATAAAAAGCGGCCGACTTTTCACCGGCCCCGGAAATAATCAGCGGGGTGCGCGCCTCGTCAACCAGAATGCTGTCCACCTCGTCAACGATGGCATAATGCAGGGGGCGCTGCACGAGGTGTTCCTTATAAATAACCATGTTGTCGCGTAAATAATCAAAACCAAATTCATTGTTTGTCCCATACGTTATATCCGCCGCATAGGCCGCCTGACGTTCCTGCGCATTCAGCCCGTGCACAATCGCTCCCACGGATAAACCTAAAAATTCGTAGACCGGCCCCATCCACTCCTGGTCCCTTTTGGCCAGGTAATCGTTGACGGTAACAATATGCACACCTTTTTCAGTCAGGGCATTCAGGTAGGCAGGCAGCGTTGCAGCCAAAGTTTTCCCTTCCCCGGTTTTCATTTCAGCAATGCGGCCCTGGTGTAAAACCACACCGCCTAAAACCTGAACATCAAAGGGACGCATCCCCAAAATACGCCAGGCTGCTTCACGGGCCAGCGCAAAGGCCTCCGGCAGGAGACTGTCCAAGGACGCCCCCTGCGCCAACCGTTCCCTGAATTCTGCTGTACAGGCCGCAAACTGGTCGTCGCGCAGTGCCTCCATGCGTTCTGCATGGGAATTAACCGCCTCCACATGGCGCCAGAGTTTTTTGACTTCTTTTTCATAGGGATCCCCGAATATTCTATTAAACAGGCGACGCATCAATATTCCTCCCCGTTTGAAAAACACAAAGATTTAAAACCTTATTTTGTTATTATTTCCTATATTTTACCACAAATAGCAGCACGGGAACAGTTGCTTTGCATTCATAGCAACCCTTAAAAATAGCCTGACTACGCAGTAAAATCATTTTACTAAAATCAGGAGGAAAATACAAGCGGCGGCCGCGATGGGGAATCAGCTGCCGGAGGCATGGTCACAGGCCAAGTAGGCAGGCAGGCCGGTCAAATCCGGCAACACCGCCCGGGCGCCTTCCTGTTCAAAAAGGGCACCGCTGGCAACGCCGCCCGGGCCGGTCAATACTCCGATGAAAAGCGCGCCCATTTCCCGGGCAGCCAAAAGATCAGCCAGAGAATCTCCCACCGCCCAGCAGCTGCCGGGCGGTGGCGCCGGGGGAGGAGCAAAGACCAGCTCCCGGTCGCTGTAAAGAGGCCCCCAGTAAGCCCGGCGAAAAGAAAAGGGGTGCGGTTTGCCCAGGGAAAGGCCCGGCTGCGTTTCCTGCAGGGCCTTTTCTGCCTTACGCACCTCATTAAAGGTTACAATTGATGCCGGCTCAAAAAAGTTCCAGATACCCATTGCCTTCAGGGGGGGGCGGAGTTCATGAAAAGGCCTCCCTGTAGCAATGCCCAGCACCCAGCCCTGTGCCTGTAAACTGTGCAGGGCAGCAGTAATTTCCGCTGCAGGCAGCAGCGGGGTTTCGGCGTGAATAAGCCCCTTTTTGCCGGGGCTTCCCGGTGCCCGGCCAAAAATATCCAGAAACTGTTCATCCCCCAAATACCATTCCTGAAATACATCGCGGACCCCTGTCCACAGCGCGGAAGAAACAAATTGCGCCCGGCCCGCAGGTTTGCTATCCCCACCGGGCAAACTGGCAAAAAACTGGGACAGCAGCGCCTCTCCCCGGGCGCCGCCGGTGTCCTCAGCATGCAAAACAGAATTAAAATCCGGGATCAAAGCCCTTCCTTTCAAAAGGCGGGCCAGACCCTGTAAAAAACCGGTAAAAGAAACCTCCCCAGTAAACAATGCTGAAAACAAAAAGGCAACGGTTTCCTGTTCCCGCTCTTTTTTTAAAACCCGGCACAAAGACAGCAGCTGGCTCACAAAAACCAGAACAGCCAGATCCCAATTGGAATTTACAGCCCGCTGCTTAAAAAAGGTGATCACCTTGTCTTCCGCAAAAATAACCCGGCGCACAGCGGCGATCTCCCGGGGGCTCACCCCGGCTTTAAAATTCGGCAGCCCGGGCCGGCACGAAAGGCCCAGACAGCGGCTGCTGTAGAGCAGCTCCCACACCGTCAGCGCCGCCGCATCCCAGTAGCGATCCTCCCCGGTAACAACTCCATCCATGTCAAAAATTATTTTACCCCGGCTTGCAGTTTCGCTCACATAAACCTCCCCCAGCATACATTACATATTCCAGCCGTAGCCAACCATGAAAATTCTCACTAGGGAGATATATAATATCTTCAGTTGGTCCCCAAAACTCCAGGCAACCAGGAGACGGCGCGCCAAGTAAAAGCTATTTTTGAATAATATTTGCCCGTTTTAATACTGTTTTCAGTTACCCGGGTTTGGCTGCAAAAACCTGCGGATTTTAGACATATTGCCCGCGTTTTGCAAACAACTAAAACAGGTAGTCAGGATTCACCATCAGTATCAGTTGAAATGTTGATCTGGATGGGCCCCGCTACGCCGGCCGTCATCCCCTTGCGCCATTCCCGGGGCTGCAGGGCTTCAAAAAGGGCACCGCCCAGAGAGCGAAAAACTGCCTCCCAAATATGGTGTCCGTTAAACCCCTTTAAAAGATCTATATGCAGCGTGCAGCGCGCTCCTTGCACAAAACCCTCCAAAAAAGCCTGTAAATCTTCAGAGTTGGTGTTTTCCGTTTGCGCCGGGATAGTAATGCCGGCATGGGTAAAATCGAAGTAGGCCCTGTTTTCAAAACTAATCACGGCCCGTGCCAACGCCTCATCAATTGTCGCCAGGGCAAAACCATAACCGGCCAGGCCGTCAGACAGCTTTCTTTCCACATATTCCTTCACGGCCGTACCCACAGTCAAGCCGATGTCTTCGCAGATCACATGGGATAGATAAAAGTCCTGCAACTCTACCTTAACTTCTAAATTAAATTCCCCCCGCCAGATAATATGTTCCAGCATATGGTTAAAAAAAGGCAGGGGCGTCTGCAGCCCCTTTTTGGGGGTGGCGTGGCGGGGCCCAAAATCAAGCTCCACAACAATTGCAGACTCGGCAGTTTTCCGTTCACATCTCACTAACAAATTTCCCCGGCGGGGCCGCAAAAAACCCCGGCCGGAACACCTCCTTACATTCTGAATCAAACACGGTTCAAACACGGAGACGCCGGTTTTTTGTATGTCAAACCCTTAACTATAACCGACCGCAGATGTGCCAGGGGAACCCTCCCCCTGACACCTTGATGATAAATGTTATTTTCTTTCCCTGACAGCCTGGGCATGGGCCCAGAAACCTTCCAGTTCTGCAAAGCGGGCGGCGGCGTCTTTTACTTTTTGAAATCCTGCCGGTGTAACATAGCCGAAGGCAGAGCGTTTTAGAAAATCGTGGACGGAAACACCGGAATAGGTCAGGGCAAAGGAGCCCGTGGGCAAAACAGCATTGGGCCCCAAAATAAAGTTGGAGAGGGTCATCGGCGTCCAGGAACCGAGCATAATTTCACCGGCATTTCTAATTTGTGGCAGCAGGGCTAAGGGTTCGGCCGTTAAAACCTCCAAGTGTTCCGGGGCATAGTCGTTTACAAAGCGGATTGATTCCTCCAGGTTTGCGGTTAAAACAATGCCGCCATAATTATTCAATACGGTTTCAATGTAGCCGCGCCTTTCTGCGGGCAATTCGGGTAAAAGCTCCGGTACAATAGCCGCCACTTTTTGCGCCAGCCCCCGATCATGGGTCACCAGCAACGCAGCCGAATCCGGGCCGTGTTCTGCTTCAATTAATAGATCCAGCGCCGCCAGGCGCGGCTCTGTTGTTTCATCCGCCAGGATTATGGCTTCGCTGGGGCCCGCCGGCAGGCCCACATCCAAGATCCCGTAAAGCTGCCGCTTGGCTGCATTGACATAGGCATTGCCCGGGCCGATCACCTTGCGGCAGCGGGGAATTGTTTCTGTGCCGAAAGCCACAGCGGCGATGGCCTGCATCCCCCCCACCCGGTAGAGCTCATGCACACCGGCAATATGTGCGGCGGCAAGGGTCGCCGTTTCAATTTGCCCGCCCTCCCCGGGAGGCGTGCAAACTACAACCCGGGGCACTTTGGCAATGGCTGCCGGCACGCCCAACATGAGCATGACCGAGGGAAAGCTGCCCTTCCCCCGGGGAACGTAGAGGCAGACCTCTGCAATCGGGGTCACCTTTTCCCCGGCCAACAGCCCGCAGTCGATCTCCTGCAGCCACATTTCCTGCGGCAGCTGCTGCCGGTGAAACTTTTTTATGTTGGCCGCAGCATATTCCAGGACTTCCCTTGTCTCGGAATCAAGCTGCCGGTAGGCAGCGGCGATCTCCGCTGCAGGCACCCTTAAATCCGCCGCCTCCAGGGAAACGCCGTCAAACTGCAAGGTATAATCCAGAACCGCCTTGTCACCTTCTTTTTGAACACGCCGGATCACTGCATCAGCCAGGCCGGCATGTTCCCTGATATCGGCCTCGGCCCGGTGCAGCAGTTCCTTATATTCCGGCCCGGAAAGCCGGGCAAGATCATACAGCTTCATTTCCAGTTCACTTCCTCCGGTAAATAATCAGAGCCTGCCAAATTGGCAGTAACTGTTATCAGAAATTTAATTTTTCCCTTGGCAG
>JBMNNQ010000050.1:0-10668 GCA_050942615.1 Dethiobacteria bacterium
AAGAAATGATGGCTTCTTACGGCAGCATGATCTACCTTTACTCCCTGGTTGGAATCATCTTAGGCTTTTCCATTATTTATATTTCTTCAATTATAACCACCGCAGAGCGCAGCAGGGAGCTGGCTTCGATGATGGTGCTGGGCATGACGCCGGCGGAGGTGCTTTCCGTAGTCACCTTTGAACAATGGTTGATCAGCACCTTGGGCATCCTTGCCGGGATACCGTTAGCCAAACTGTTCATGTCAGGTCTTTCGCAGGCCATGAGCAGCGATGTTTTTACAATACCGCCGGAGATAACCACTTCTGCCTACCTTGAAGCTGCCATCGTAACAGTAGTTTCCATCTGGATTGCCCAAAAATTTGCCGGCAGGAAAATTCGCCGTTTAAGCCTGGTCGAAGTCTTAAAATCAGCAGAATAAAACAGCAGGATAAAGAATGAAAAGGCGGTGTAATTGATGCAAAAAAAATGGAAGTTCATTTTAGGGGGTTTGCTGATCGTCGTTGCAGCGGCGGTAATCCTTTTTACTGCAATACAAGGGCTGGAAGCAGAGCTGCTGGTAATACAGCCCCGGGATATCGCCAAAACTTTTAAGGAAGAAGGCAAGGTCATTTCCGCAGTGGAGCGCCCCATCCATGCCCTTTACGGTGGAGAAATCCGCAGGCTCTACGTGGAAGAAGGCCAGGGGGTAAAAAAAGGAGACCCGTTGGCAGTCATCAGCACAGAAGAACTTACTCTGCAGTTACGGCAGCTGCAGGCCCAGCTGCAAAGCCTGCAGGGCGAAGAAGAAAAAACATTGTTTGAACCGCAGCAGTCCACGCTAAAAAGTCAGGAACTGCTGCTACAGCAGGCCCGACGAGACCTGGAAATAGCAGCAACCGACCTGGACAGGATGAAAAAACTCTATGAAACAGGCGGTATCTCCAAAAAGGAATATGAAGAGGTGTTCCACACAAGAGAAGCAGCCGCTACAAACCTGGAACTGCAAACAGAGGCCCTTTCCCAGCTAAAAAAAACCTACAACCCGGAGGGCGGAACCGGGAAATACTACACAGGCAGAAAAGAAGCCCTGCAGGCGCAGATCGATCTGCTGCAATACCAGTTGGAAAGATGCGCCTTAATCGCCCCGGTAGATGGAACAGTAGCCAATTTAACAGCCCGGGAAGGGGAAATCCCCAACCCTGCAGCGCCCCTGATGAACATCTTCCAGCAAGACAAACCTGCAATCGAAATATTCATCCGCGCTGCGGATGTGCAGAACGTAGAAACCGGAATGCAGGTTGCTCTATTACCGGACAGGGGGGCTCAGGGACAAATTTACCCGGGCACAGTACAGAAAATAGCGCCGACAGCTGTAGAAACAGTTTCAGTTTTAGGGCTGGCCGAACAACGGGTGAAGGTAATTGTGGAACCGGTTGCCGAAAAACCACCGGCCCTGTTCCCCGGCTACAAGCTTGATGTTGAATTCACCATTGCTAAAAAAGAGAATAAACTAATTGTACCGAAAACAGTGCTCTTTCCCTTTAAGGAGGAAAAAGCACTCTGGGTAGTAAGGGAAGGAAAGGCAGCAATACAGCCCGTAAAAACAGGCCTTGAAAACGACCAGGAGATCGTAATAGAACAAGGGCTGAAAGCGGGGGACTTGGTGCTCCTTAACCCCCGGCTGGAGGGGCTTAAAGCAGGAAAAAAAATAATTTCAGGTGCCTTTTGAGCACATCTTGGCCTGCCGCACCTTTCATCCCAAGCCTTAGGAATAACAGGGGGGCATAATTTTGTCAAAAATAAAGGTTGCGGCTGTGCAGATGGACATTGTTTTAGGAAACCCGCCGGCAAACAGGGCTAAGGCCTTTCGCATGGTGGAAAAGGCCGCACAACAGCAGGCTAAAATAATCCTGCTTCCCGAGCTGTGGACAACCGGGTATTGCCTGGAAAAGGTGCACCTGCTGGCAGAAACAAAAACAGGGCCGTCAATCGGCGGCCTACAAAAACTTGCCCGCCGTTATGGTGTAACAATCACCGGTTCCATTGCTGAAAAAAGCCACAATGGTGTTTTTAATACTGCTTATGTTATAAACCAGAACGGCTTACTGGGCAGGTATAGAAAAATTCACTTAGTGCCCTTTATGTCCGAAACCACATATTTTAAGGCAGGCCGTGAACTGCCTATTTTCCATAGTAACGGGGTTAAATTTGCTGTTACCGTCTGTTACGACCTGCGTTTTCCGGAATTGATCTCCCTTTTGGGTTACCAAAAAATCGATCTTTGCCTGAACACCGCTGAATACATTGTCCCCCGCTTAGAACACTGGCGAATCATGCTCAGGGCCCGGGCTATAGAAAACCAGTTCTTTGTCTTAGCCGCCACGCGCATTGGCCATGATGGTACCCATGCTTATTTTGGCCACTCCCTGATCATAGATCCTTTGGGTGAAATTTTAGCTGAAGCAGGCGAATTCGAAGAAATTATTACAGCTGAACTGGACCTCAACCTTTTACAAAAAGTGCGGACACAGCTGCCCTTGCTGGAAAACCGCCGTCCCGCACTTTATGCCCAGCTGCGCAAAGAGCTGGAAATTTAAGAATCACTATACCGTTTACCGTTACCTGCATGTTTAACAAGGTTCCCTTATCCTTTACTGCACCGGGGCCAGGGCATGGTGATCAAGTCAACGTTTCACTAAAGGCCCTCCTTGTAACGGTTAAGCTCCTTTGCGACAGCCAGAAATTTTTCCCGCAGCTTTTCCTTTTCTTCCTCATCCCTGATTTCATTTAACCTGCCGCCCAAGTAAGCCAAGTCACATTCTAATCGATTAATGTTATCCATTAAATCCCGATGATCAATATCTGTTATGCCGGTTTTTCCCTTGTCTCCCTTTTGTTTGGCCAAATAATATTCATAATTTCCATTATAACAGTTCAATTTCTTACCAACTATTTCAAAAACCCTATCGGCCAGCCGCATAAAATATCTGTCATGGGTAACAAAAATCAGGCTGCCTTTGAAATTTGCCAGCACTTCCTCAATCTTTTCTTTGGATGCAATATCCATATAGTTTGTTGGTTCATCTAGTATAAGAAAATTGGCCCCAGCCAATATAATCTTTGCAAAAACAACCCTGCCCTTTTCACCCATGCTTAAATCACCTATTTTCTTATAGACATCATCGCCACGAAAAAGCAGAGATGCCAAAAGGGGCCTGGCTTCTTCAACACCCGCCCCCGCAATTAAAACATCCTCAAGTATAGAAGCACTGAAATTGAGATCATCCAGTTCCTGGGCAAAATAACCCAACTTAACGGCAGGGCTGATTATAACCTTGCCGCTGTAATCATTAATCAAGCCAGCTATAATTCTTAAAAAGGTTGTCTTTCCAGCACCATTGGCTCCCAGCAACACAATTTTATCCCCACGTTTAATGTTAAAGAAAGCACCTTCAAAAAGCACCTTTCGAGCAAAACTTTTTCCCACATTTTCCCCCCGAACCAGGAACGGGGCACTCTTTTCCTCTGGTATATTTTTATTGATGAGCTCAAAGGCAGGATTATTTACTTTTACCGGTTTATCGATGCCCCTTTTTTTAAGCCTTTCCAGTTCCTTTTTCTTTGTCTTAAAGACCCTGGCATGTTTTTTGGCCTTACTCCGATAAAAATCATTTTTCCCGGCTGCAGTATGAGCACTTTCATACCAGTTTTTTCTTGCATTTATCACTTTTTTCAGTTGTTGCATTTTTAACTGCTGCCGACGATACCCTTGTTCTATACTTTTTTGTTCAATATCCTTCTGCTTTTTATAATCTGAGTAGTTGCCTTTATACACCTTTAACCCCGTTAAAGTTAGTTCCCATATTTTTGTCACCACTTTGTCGAGAAAAAAACGATCGTGGGATATAACCACCACTGGTTTGGCCAAGGTGCCCAAAAAATTTTCCAGCCGTTCGCAATTTTCCAGATCCAAATGATTAGTCGGTTCATCCAATATAAGAAAATCAAAATCACTGACCAAAACACAGCAAAGGGCCAGCATTGTTTTTTCCCCGCCGCTTAAACTATTTACCCCCTGCACCCACCGCTCCTCACTAATTCCCAATTTTTTGAGAGATTTCTCCGCTATTGTATTAAGATCATTCCTTCTGCCATAATCACGCACCCCGTAATTATTTTTGACAGCCCGCAAAACCGTTTCACAAACTGTATCTTTTTCTACAAATGCAGGATACTGTTCAAGATAAAAAATTTTCCCAGATGAAGGCAAGAGCTCTATGTGACCACCATCACAAACTTCTTGCCCGGTCAACAGCCTGGCCAAAGTTGTTTTACCCACCCCGTTCCTGCCTACCAAACCAATTTTATCTCCAGCATTTATAGCCCCACTAATATTTTCCAACACCGTTTTCCCATTATAGCTCTTAAAAACACCTGAAAAACGTAATTGCATCAGTCCATCTCCTGTCATCTACGAAGGTTTTCAGGGATGACAGCAAAAAAAATCTGCAGCCACACCCACGGTGTACGCTGCAGAAAGCAAACAAAGCATGAATGCCCTAGGGCATCCTTGTGAACAAACTAAATAATATTTTCCATGGAAGTGTTAATTAACTGTCATCCCTAAAAAGTACATACAACTATCCTTAAAGCCTACAGGTTTTGCCTGCACTTTCTAGAAACTATTTAATTGAAGCTAGTTAAAAAACACTTTCCTCATTTTGCACCTCGTAAGTCTTATTTTATTTATAACCTCATTCTACCACACTACAAAGCTAAACTCAAAAAACTATAGTACTAGAAAAATGATATTCCTGAAAATTCACCTTCAGGCATGAAATCCCCCCTAATTTCAAAATAATACCAGGGTCTTGACAAGTGCAAGAACTGCCATCATTAGCTGCAGAAATGGCTATAGGTTTTTCAAAACTTTTGATTTTACAATAATCAAACTGTACACCCATAATTGCCCAAATGATATCAACTTGGCATTTAATGATTTAAAACAAACACTAAAAGGGTATTCAAAACACCATTTCTTCAAAAATGACGAATAACACCAAAAGCCCGGTTAGAAACTACCCCCAGGCAGTAATTGCAAGGCGTTATATCCCCAGCTCGACATCTTTTAGCAGCTTTCCATTCAGTGTTAATTTCATGTAGTTCATGGCCGTGCCCCCCCTTGGTAAATTATAGTTAACCTATAACATCCCATAAAAGGGGGGGGTAACCCCTGACTTATTTTGCTAATAAAGGATTGTATCCAGGATCTTCAATACTATACTGTATTTTTTTTCCTAAAAATAAGGTGCTCCATTGCCATCACGGCCAAAACACCCACCACAAAGCCGTTGCCGAGCAGGGGCCTTAAAAAAAGAGGAAATGTGCCCAAAACACTGTCCGGCAGGAAGGAAACGATGACGCTCAGCATAAGGGGCAGCCCGATTATCAGGCCGTCTTCAAAATGAAAACCCTTTTGTGCATCAACAACCATGGTTAACCCGGCGGCGATCTGCGAACACATGATGTAGAGAAAAACGCCGCCCACCACTGCAGAAGGAAGACCGCCAATAAAGGCAATGACGGGTGGCAAAAACGATATGGCCAGTAAAATCAGGCTGGCAGGCAGAAGGGTGTAGCGCGAAGCACAGCCTGTTGAAGCAATTACACCTGGGCTTAAGGAAAAATTGACCGGGCCGATCACGCCTCCCAAACCCGCCAGGAAGTTGAGGATGCCGGTCAGTGAAAGGCCCTTGGTAACCCGTTCTTGCATGTGCTTTGGTTCCAGCAGACCGCCCACAGAATAAATTGAACCCAGATCATTAATTGCCAGTGCCAAAAAACAAACCAAAAAAGAGATGATGACCCCCGGTTCAAAGCTTAAGTTAAGATTTGTCTTAAGTAAAAAATCTGCGGCAATTTTTGCCTGTACAACCGGCACTTTTTCTATCCCCCAGGGGAAAACCAAATAATAAACGGCTGTCCCGATGATCAGGGCCCACATGATCAGAGTTGATTTCCAAAAACCGCCGACATGCCTGTTTACCGCAAAGATGCCAAGCACAAAAATCAGGACAAAACACAAATTTGCCCAGGCAAGTTTCGGAACAGCAGAGGTTGTACTCAAATCCAAAATCATGGGGGCAAGGGTAAAGGCTATCATGATCAGGATCGTGGCCACAACCGGTGGCGTAAAAAGCTTTTTAAGGTAATTAAACAGCCCTGCCGCACTTAACAGAAAAAGAACAAGACCCCCCAAAGCCATGGCTGTATAAATTGCGCTGATCCCACTTGCCCGGCTGGCGGCAATCCCCACCAAAAGTATGGTGGCCGGCCCCACTACCAACGGCAGCCGGTGGCCCCATAAAAGCTGGGCTAAAAGGGCTATACCGGTTATAAAAAATATCTTTTGAATATAGGTGATCTGGGCTGCAAATTCACTGAAATGCAAACCCGCCACTACATTCCCTATAATCACAACAATCGGAATCATGATGGCCAGCCATTGCAGGCCCAAAAAAACCAGTTCGCCAAAGGGGGGCACTTCATCCAGTCCATATTTAAACTTTGCCGGTTTCATTTATAGTCCTCACTTCCTTATAATATTTTAAGGCATTTGCGCCCGAAATTCCTTTGATGAGTTTTAATTAAAAGTACCTTCAACGCCAAACCTCTTCTTCCCTGCTGGATACAGTCAGGGCCCGCCACCATTTTACCGGTTGCAAAACTTTTTCCCCGCCTGACTTCCAAAAAATACACCTGCAAAATTTATTGAATCAATGACGAGTCAGATCTATAATTACAGAACACCAGTTCCGCTGGTATGCTGTTTTATCTCCGAACAAAAGGTAATCATGCTTGCGGACATGCAGGGAGTTTATTACGACCATAAAACCGCCGGGAAGTGCAAAAAATCCATGATATCTGAAAAAGTTAGTGGATATCGGTTAATAATATTAAAAAACTGATCAGGTAGTGCAATAAAAATGTCTGCTTATGCATTGTTACAATGACAGGGTGATTTTATGATATTTTTATCTGTTCCAGCAGCAGGGAAAAAAGCCCGGGCGCAAAACCCCAATGTGGTTTATGAAGCCTTGATCGCTGAAATGGCGGCTGAAGACACACAAGCTCTTGAAAAACTATATGAACAGACCAAAACCATGGTCTACGGTTTTGCATTATCCCTGACAAAAAATGCACAGGATGCAGAAGATGTGACCCAGGATACCTATGTCCGGCTTTTTCAGGCGGCAAAGTCATATCGCCCGCAGGGAAAACCGATGGCCTGGATATTGACTATTACACGAAACCTTTTTTTAATGAAACTGCGAAAGAAAAAAAATCAAGGGGCCCCATTCCAGGATTACCTGGTTTCACCTGAAAAGCAGGAACAGGATTTTTCTGCAAACAGCACCAACCGAATTGTATTGGCAACAGTGCTCCAAACCCTGTCGGATGAAGAAAGACAAATTGTTATGTTACACAGCGTTACCGGGCTTAAACACCGGGAAATAGCTGAAATACTACAAATTCCCTTATCAACAGCGCTATCTAAATATCGACGTGCCCTGTCAAAATTAAAAAAACGCCTGAAGGAGGAGAAACCATGAAGCTGACTGATGCCCTGCTAAAACAACATCTTAAAAAAGCTGTTGAAGATGAAACGCCCGACATGCTGGAAAAAATTTTCCTCCGCGTTGAAAAAGAAAAGGGAGCTGTTACTATGACAGATTACAATGTTGATTGCCCCGCCAATTCAACTTTGGCATTGCCGATGCTACAAGGAAAGAAAAAGGAGGCAACGGCATGGTTTAAGTGGGCGGCAAGCGTCGCCTGCCTCTTTGTCTTTGTTTTTGGAACCTACCTTGGATATATTCATTTTTCGCCCGAATCCATAATCAGATTTGATGTAAATCCCGCCGTTGAATTAAAGATAAACCGCTTTGAAAAAGTATTGTCCGCCCTGCCCCTTAATAAAGAGGCAAAAGTAATACTGGACGACATGAATCTGAAAAATACCGATTTAAACGTTGCCGTCAATGCCCTGATCGGCTCTATGGTCAAAAAAGGTTACATCAGTGAAATTAAAAATTCCATTCTGATTTCTGTTGACAGCAATAACAAACAAAAAGAAATACAACTCCAGGAGCAACTTTTAAATGAGGTAGATGCTTTGCTGGCTGCTCATTCAGTAAAAGGGGCCGTGCTTAGCCAGACTGTGGATAAAGACAGCCGCTTACTGGAACTTGCCCAAAAGCACAATCTTTCCCCGGGCAAGGCCGCCCTGATTAATGTATTGGTGAACCAGGACCCCGCTTTGGATTTTGCAAGTCTTGCCCCACTTTCTGTAAATGATATAAATTTATTGATTGCCTCCAGACAGCTTGAATTAAAGGGCATCGAAACCTGCGGGCAGGCAAACAGCACTGCCTACATCGGTGAAGATGCGGCCAAACAGGCCGTGTTAACCCACGCACAAGTTCAGGAAACCACGGCAGTATTTACAGAAGTTAAGCTGGATTATGAAGAGGGTAAAATGGTATATGAAATAGAATTTTTAAGCGGAAACATGGAATATGACTATGAAATCGATGCTGTTACCGGGGTTATATTGAAATTTGAACATGAAACAAAAAAACATAACAGACAAAACCAAACTGATCACGAAAAACAAAATGACTGTAAAATTCAGGCTGGCAGCAACACATACATCAGTGAAACCCAAGCAAAACAAGCTGCGCTGGACTACGCTAAAATAACCGAAAAAACAGCTGAATTTAAAAAACTTAAAAGAGATTATGAAGACGGCAAGACGGTATACGAAATTGAATTTTGGGTTGATAATATCAGGTATGAATTTGAAATTGATGCTGTTACCGGGGAAATTGTTGAATTCGAACTTAAAACAATAACTGTATCACAAATGACACCTGCTTCCGGCAATACCGGCAATAGCAACAAAGGCACCGGGGAATATATTGGTAACAAAAAAGCAGAATCCATTGCCTTGGAAAATGCCGGGTTATCAAAAGATTCCGTTCGAAAAATGGAAACTGAATTAAAAAAGAAAAAAACACGTACTGTCTATGAAGTGGAATTTAAATATAATGGGTATGAACACGAATATAAAATAGATGCATACACTGGTGAAATCCTTTCGCAGGGAGTTGAAAAAGACTAACATTTTACACTGGGGTTGTGCCTTATAAAATGATATCCCGGATAGTCCTGTTTGTACGGCAAACACTGTAAAACCCGTAAAAAGCTATATATCATCAGGACTGGAATTTCCAGGCTGTAAATACTGGCGATAAAGTGGCTGAAACGGGACAGCACAACCTGGGTGGAAGGTGAACCGGATGCTTAGTAAAACACCCCAGCCAGCCGATACGGGGACATTTGTATCTGCTTTCAAAAAATCCCGATATTATATCGGGAGAAAAAAGTCATTTTTTTAAAACCCGTGAAAACTGTGGGACAAAAATATAAGGGCAGGTTTTTTCAATAATGGCAGCATAAACATGTATAGTAAAGCAACTTTTTCAAAATTTTACCAAACCTGCCCGCCTGTCCACCCCAGGGAGATTACTAGGAAGCTGCTGCCTTTTAACTACTTTATGTGTTAATTTTTTGTTTGTATTGTTATTTACATGAACCTACCCCTGCCCGCCCCCCCAGCCGCCGTTAAAAGGAGATGCACCTGAAACAAGGTTTAATTTACACCGTTGGCACTGTTCCAAAGCATCACTTACAGTTCCGCTTGTCCCTGTATAAATTTTAACGCCCCCCGCATCTAAGGCAGCATGGGCTTTGGGCCCGGCATTGCCGGTAAGCACCGCATCTACACCCCTACCTATTAAAAGCTGTGCTGTTTGGACGCCTGCGCCACCAGGCGCATCCATCAACAAAAATAATATTGGTTTTTTTCTTTAACAGCATTGAATTATTTCAGGCATTTTTTCCACAACTGAGCCGATAACATTTGCTGCAGGGGTTTTTCTTGCTTTAAGTTCCTGTATCAATTTAGGAGCTTTATCTTCAGGAACGGAGATCAGCAGCCCTCCTGACGTTTGGGGGTCCGACATAATATCTAAAAGAATGGGATCGACGGAGGGGGCAATTTCAAGCTGTTTGCGGCAATATTTTTGATTTGTATAGCTTCCCCCGGGGACAAACCCTATGGAAGCAAATGTTTTTGCTTCCGAAATAATTGGAACCTTTTTAGTATCGATCTTTATTCCTATATTACTGGCCATGGCCATTTCAAGACAGTGCCCCAATAATCCAAAACCGGTAATATCTGTGCAAGCATTTACCCCAACTTCCGCTGTTGCTTCAGCAGCATCCTTATTGAGGGTGGCCATCAGCCTGGTGATATATTCGGTGGTTTTCTTATCCAGCTCCCCCGCCTTAAGGGCGGTGGCCAATATTCCTGTTCCCAGCGGCTTTGTAAGAACAAGCAGATCGCCCGGCCTGGCGCCGGCGTTGGTCAGGAATTTTTGGGGATGAACTATTCCTGTTACTGAAAGTCCATATTTTAATTCGGGATCTTCTACACTGTGCCCCCCGACCATCACTGCATCCGCTTTATGGATCATTTCCAGGCCGCCCTCCAAGATTGAACGCAAAACTGATTTATCCATATCTTTGATCGGAAAGCAGACAATATTCATTGCCGTCAGCGG
>JBMNNQ010000007.1:0-46063 GCA_050942615.1 Dethiobacteria bacterium
GGGGCGTCACCGGTTGGTGATTGACAACAGGGAAAGGCTTGAAATTACCGGGGTCTTAAACGTTGACAGTTTTGATGATCAGGAAATTGTTTTGGAAACGGAACAGGGCCTGTTGGCCATGCGCGGTGAAGATCTGCATATTAAACATCTCAACCTTGAACAGGGGGAACTGCACATTGAAGGTTTTTTGCTGGAGCTAGCTTATTCAGAAGAAAGGAGCCGGAGAAAGGATCGGGGTAAAAATTTTTTTGAACGGCTTTTCAGGTAGATGGTGGAGATGTCCATCGGGCAGCAATTTCTGTTTCTCCTGTATTTGGGTGTGTTCGGCTTGGCAGTTGGTATCATCCTTGATTTTTTTAAGGCCTGGATGAAGGTATTTAATTTTTCTCGGAAAACAGTTTTCTTTATGGATTTTTTATTTTGTTTGCTGTTTGCCTTCCTTCTTTTTTATTTACTGCTAATAATTAACCGCGGTGAGGTGCGTCTTTATACATTTTTAGCGCTGCTTACCGGCATAATTTTATATTATAATTTTGGCAGCCCCTTTTTGCATAATTGTTTTTTGCGTTTCTTCCGGACCACTAAAAAAATCATAGAAAGAATAACAAAAACAGTCCTCTCCTGGCAGGATTTGCTAAATAAAAAAAGAACTATTTATAAGGATCGTTATAATCGTTGGAAAAGTTCTTTTCGGAAAGAGGAATGAATTGAAAAACAATGTAATCAGTTATCCTCAACGTGCTGGTAAAAAAAGGGGCCCGCTAAGGATAATAATTTTTATGATGCTGGTTGCCTGCATGGGCGTTTTTATATATCTTTTTTGGGGACAAACCTGTTTTTATCAGGATATCAAAAAGGAAGCAGATGCTATTGAGGTTTGCCTGGAAGAGCTGCGCAATGAAAATGAGGACTTAAAGGAGGAAATAAGACTTCTGCAGGATCATGAATATATTGAAATTCAGGCCCGTAAACACCTGGGAATGGTTCGACCGGGGGAAATTATCTTTTTTATAGGGGATTAAAAGTTGTTATCCGGCAGAATCTCTTGACAATTTACTACAAGAAGGTATAATCAAGCTAGTATCATTCATTTTTGCTAAGGAGGACTTTTAGTTTCAGATGCCGTCTATTGAAGTTGGAGCAGTTGTGGAAGGGGTGGTAACAGGTATTACAAATTTTGGTGCATTTGTCCTGCTACCAGGTGGGGAAACCGGTCTTGTCCATATTTCTGAAGTAGCGGATACTTATGTGCGTGACATTAATGACTACATTCAGAAAAAAGACAAGGTGAAGGTAAAGGTTTTGTCTGTTAACGGGGATGGTAAGATCGGTCTTTCAATTAAGCGTGCCGGTTCTGCCGGTTCTGCAGGCCCTGCCGGCCCTGCCGGTTCACGGGAGAAAAAAAGAGAGGCCGTTCCCCGCAGAAGTGCCCCACGAAGGAGTACACGTTTCTCGGGAAGAGGGAGGATGTCCTTTGAAGATAAGCTGGCCAAGTTTTTAAAGGACAGTGATGAAAGGCAGCAGGATTTAAGACGCAACACTGAATCTAAAAGGGGGGGCAGCAGGGGGCCGTTCCGGCAAAGTTTTAATTAGAAACTGGAAAATTAGAGAGAGAATTGTTTAGAGAATATAGATCATGGTGAGCAAGGTTTATAAGGAATTATATTTACTATAACCCGCAGACACTTTTTTGTAAATTTTAATTTTCTGGTACGTAAAATAAAAGGGCACCGCAAGGTGCCTTTAATTGTCTTTCTTAATCTGTGTCATCAAGGTGCCCTCCGGCTAGGATGTCTGGCTGAAGGGGGAAGAAAATTTTCGGGGGTTATTTGCAGCGGTTGCCGTTTCCTTGACCAAGGGGGGCCTTAAGCGCCCGACCAATACCGTTAAATCATCCCGCACCCCCCGCGGCCACTGGCCACAAGCTTCTTCAATTAAACGGTCTGCGATAATTTGGGGATGATCGTGGCGGATCTCCTCCAAGGTCCGGGTTAACCACTCTTTTTCAATTTCAGGGCCGGTGTCCAAAACTCCATCTGTAACCATGACCAGGGTGCCCCCGCCAGATATTTTTAAACAATTTTTTTCCGGAACAATGTCTTCCAGGATACCAACGGGCAGGGAAACGGAGCCGATAGTCCGCACTGTTTTTCCATTTTTTAAAAAGCTTGGTGCGGCGCCTAATTTGTATAGTTCTATTTCTCCTGCCTGTAAGTCGAGCAGGGCCAGGTCCAGGGTTGCAAATTTTTCTGAAGGGTAACCCAGGCATAAAAGGGTGTTTAATGTATTGATGGCCACTTCGCGGCGGAAGCCGATTCCCAACAAATGTTCCATCAATTTTACTGTTGAGGCACTGGCGAAGCGGGCTCCTTGGCCGCTGCCCATGCCGTCACTTAAAATCAGTGCCTGTTTACCGTCTTTTAAGGGAACTACAGCGTAGCTGTCTCCTGAGATATCCTGGCCGTTCCTGGCTACCTGGGCTACGCCGATTTCCAGGGAATAGCGGACCGGGGTTAATTCATGACCTGTTGGTTTTGAATTTTCTTCTGGCTGCAGTTTTAATTCCTGGGCTAAATCATGCATAATAGTGGCCAAGCCTGCAAGTTGTTCAGAAACAAGGGAACGGCTTTTATAGATTTTATCCTGCCAGTAGCAATTTAGCCGGTATATTTCACGCATATTGAGAATGGCTCGCACGATATCCTGCTGGCGCGGACAAAACCTTCTTAATTTTATAGGGATCTGTCTTTCAGAAAAATTACCCTTTTCCTCTACGGTGGAAAACATGTTCAGCACTCTTCTGTACTGGTCGAATAGGTCTTTTTTCCAACAGCGGTTAAAATGTTGGCAGGACCGGCATACCTTACGGCTAAAATAGTCTACCAGGGGTGAAAGATCTTTTTTGGTCCGCATTTCTTCAGCCGCGCCTTGAGGTTGAAAGGTCACGGCTAATTCTTTAAAAACGCTGGCAAATTCCTTTACCCGCGTGGCCATGGTGAATCTTAAGTTTTGTTCACTTTCCTGTTTAAAAGGCCAAAATATATTTAGTTCCTTTAGCTTTTGCCATGCCGTGGGGGGAACAAGTAAAAAAACACCTGTTATCAGCAGTTCTTCCCCCGCGGTGGTTAAAAGGTAGCCCCCTTCAGCAAGGTAGCAGGCAAGGAACCTTAAAACAAGAAGGAAACCCAGTGCGGTCCACAGGCGGCGATAGGGTTGCAATAAACCGGCGATTAGCCCGGCAATACCCAGCGCCCCGGTGTAATGAAACATGGCCGGATGGCCAAAACTAAGGCCCAAGCCGACAGCCAAGCCGCCAACCACCCCCCAAAGGGGGCCCCAGAGATGGGCGCCCACCAAAATAATCAGGGGGCAGACGATATTAACCAGGGTTACCTGGTTACCAATTGCCAGGCCGTGCATCCCCAAAAATACAAGGAAGAGGAGTAAAACACCCCCGGCAATTGCCTCGGGGGAGGGTTTGCCCTCCTGTTTTTCCTGCAGTTCATGGAAAAAGGGATGCAGTAAAGAAGGCAGCAGGGCAGCAAGTATAACTTCCAGGATAACAATGGATGTTTCATAAACCATAAAGTGTTGTTGGTAGAGCAGCGGCAGGCGCAGCAAAATAATGCTCAGGGGCAGCGTCAAGGACAGCGTAATTTTCTTATGGAAAATTTTTGTCAGTAGAAAGTCCAGTGTAACCCAGGTTAACATGGCTGCGGGCATAAACCAGGGGGGGAAAACCCCTGCATCCGTTGTTGCCCAACCCAGAATAAGCAGCACGGTTACTAAATTTTTTCTTTGGGGGCATGAGCGCATGACCAGCGCCCAGAAAATCAAAGGGAAAGGGGCAACCTCGCCCATCAGTGCAGCGCGTCCCATAAAAAAAGAAGCAACCAGCCAAAAAAGGCTGTTCCAGTTAAACCTTATTCTGGCAGCTTGTCCTTTTAAAGTTGTTGGCAGATGATAGGGCCATTTATTAATTCTGTCCAAATCAAGACCTCCTACATTTTTATTTTAAGCGTGATTTCCCCGAAATCCTTTGCAGGCTTGTCCCTGTTATGGAACCGGTAATTGGTGCGGAATATGGGTTCACCACGGTTATTATTATAGCGGGAATAAAAGGAAAAGTCTGTCAAAGAAGGTTGAAAAATGAAACGCAGTTCTAAATTAATTTTTGACAAAAAAACAAACAGGACTCGATTTGTAAAATAAAACGTATCAAAAACCTTAAATCGACAATTATCCCGGCCTGCAGCAGGCTATTAACTGCCCTATTGTGTGTTTGTCCTGGCGAAAATAATTTAAAGGATTATTTTTAAATTTGGAGAAAAAATAGTACCCAACAGGTAAACTGCCTGTAGACTGCAAAAAACATATTTGGACAAAAATTCCTGGAAAGGTTTTTCAGAATGGTTGATCATTTTGTAGCGCCTACTTTACATAAAAGTATTAAAAAACTGATTTTTAGTGAACAGCTGATTGAAAACGGGGACCTGATCATTGTTGCTGTCTCCGGGGGAACAGACTCTCTTTCCCTATTACATATTTTCAATACACTGCAGGTGGATGGAGGGGTCTCCTATGCCCTGCATGTTGCCCATTTAAATCATGGCTTGCGGGGAAAAACAGCGCGTGCGGATGCAGAATTTGTACGCCGTGAAGCACAAAAAATGGGGCTGCCCTGCACGGTTGCCAAAATAGACAGCCAGGCCTATGCCCGGCGCCGGGGCTTGTCCCTGGAAGATGCGGCCCGGCGTTTACGTTACAGGTTTTTACAGCAGCTGGCAAAAAAAACCGGCGCTTCCCGGGTTGCTGTCGGGCATAACCGGGATGATCAGGTGGAAACCCTGTTGCTTAATTTTTTGCGCGGGACGGGCTTGGCCGGGTTGGCAGGCATGAAAGTCAAACGGGGGTTTGGTGCAGAGGGACGCTATTTGATCCGGCCCCTTTTGGAAACGGGCCGGGAAGAACTGGAACAGTACTGCCTGGAAAGAGGTTTTTCACCACGTGTGGACGAAACAAATTTGGAGACGCATTTTCTGCGCAACAAAATTCGCCTGGAACTGCTACCCTTTTTAGAAAAAGAATATAATCCCAATTTGCGGCAAAATTTGCTGCGTTTGTCCCGGCTAATTACCTGGGAACACGATTTTTTAGAAAAAACTGCTGAACGACACTTGAAAAGTATAACCTTGGTTGTGGGAAAAGGGCGACTGGTAATTGATGGCCGTAAACTGCTTGCCAGGCATCAGGCGCTGCAAGGGAGGATTCTGCGCCGTGCTGTTTGCAGGCTGTTGGGGACGATCCCCCGGGAGGTGGGTTACCATCAAATCCGGTCTATTTTAAATTTAGCCCGGCAGGGGCCTCCCCACGGCCGGCTGCACCTTCCTTTTAATTTGGAGGCTTCCAGGAGCTATGATCGTTTGCAAATTTCATTCCGGGAAAAACAGCGCCCCGCGGCTGTAGCCCCCTTTTTTTTAACGGTTCCAGGGAAAAAAGATGTTTCGGCAAAAGGGGTTTTCTTGCAGGCGGAACTGCTGCCGCTGCATAAGGTGGCCTGGCCGCCTGCCAGCCGCAAGGTGGCTTATTTTGATTATGATCTGGTTTTGGAGCTGCTCAAGGGTAAGGGTAAAAAAGAACCAGGTGCCCCCGTGGAACTTTTGGTGCGCAGCCGGCAGCCCGGTGATCGTTTTCATCCTCTGGGGGCGCCGGGTCAAAAGAAACTAAAAAAATATTTCATCGATCAAAAAATTCCTTTGCAAGAGCGGGACCAAATTCCCCTGGTGCTTGCAGGTGAAGAAATTATCTGGGTAGCCGGCAGGCAGCAGGCTCATGTTTGCCGGCTCACGGAAAAAACAGAAAGAATCCTTGTTTTAAGGCTGGGCCGCCATTAGCCGGAGGTGTCGACGCTGAGGTGTCGACTATAATGTAGATAATTGCTGGGGAGGAATTCAGATGCCTGTTTCGAAAACAAATATATTATTGACGCAGCAGGAAATTATGCACAGGGTAAAAGAATTAGCTGCACAGGTATCCCGGGATTACCGGGGTAAAAGACCGGTATTGATCTGTATCCTCAAAGGTGCGGTAGTATTTTTATCAGACTTCATGCGCTATTTACAATTGCCTGTGGAAATTGATTTCATGGCTGTTTCCAGCTATGGTGCAGCGGCTGCTTCTTCGGGGGTTATCCAGATTTTAAAGGATTTGGAAATGAATATCGAAAATAAAGATGTCATCATTATTGAAGATATTGTTGATACCGGTCTGACTTTAAATTTTTTACAGGAAACATTACTTTCTCGCGCGCCCCGCTCCTTGAAAATAATTACACTTTTGGATAAACCCGATTGTAGGGCAGTGCAGGTTAAGGTGGATTATCGTGGATTTTGTATTCCTGATGAGTTTGTTGTCGGTTATGGTCTGGATTTTAATGAAAAATACCGTAATTTACCTGACATTCGCATTTTGCTTGAGTTTAAATCCTAAGTATGATAGAATTACCCTTATCCCACGGTTAGATTCTGACTTAACAGGAAGGAGGTTTTTGGATTTGAACAGTCGTTTTTTACGCCAGGCCACCTTTTGTTTTTTAATATTTATGATTGCCTTGGCGCTATTCCAGACCTTCAGTCGCCCACAGGAAGTGGTGCGCGATATCAAATATTATCCTGATTTCCTGGAGCTTATTGAAAAGGGTGAAATCGAAGAGGCCATTATTACCGGCAACAATGTTGAAGCCCTGCTTGCAGACGGAACCAAGGTTAAAACCTTTAAGCCGCCGGACGACGAGCTTTCGGCCAGGCTTATTGCAAACAATATTCCTTTTGAGCCCCGCCCCGAACCGGAACCTCCCTGGTATTCGATGTTGTTGACTTATCTGATCCCATTTGTCCTCATCATAGGTCTTTTTTTCTTTTTTATGCAACAAACACAGGGCGGCGGCAGCAAGATAATGAATTTTGGCCGCAGCAGAGCCCGGCTTTATGACGGGGAAAGGCTGAAGGTGAATTTTGATCATGTTGCCGGGGCCGATGAAGAAAAGGCGGAGCTGCAGGAAATTGTAGAGTATTTAAAGAACCCCAGGAAGTTTAATGAATTAGGGGCCCGTATTCCTAAAGGGGTTTTGCTGGTAGGTCCGCCCGGGACGGGTAAAACACTTTTAGCAAGGGCCGTGGCCGGTGAAGCCGGGGTACCCTTTTTTAGTATCAGCGGTTCTGATTTTGTGGAAATGTTTGTCGGTGTGGGTGCCTCCCGCGTGCGTGACCTTTTTGAAACGGCCAAAAAAAATTCACCCTGCATTGTTTTTATTGATGAAATTGATGCTGTCGGCCGCCAGCGGGGAGCTGGTTTGGGGGGCGGCCACGACGAACGGGAGCAAACACTTAACCAGTTACTGGTAGAAATGGACGGTTTTACCGTCAATGTTGGGATTATCATTTTGGCGGCGACCAACAGACCCGATATTTTAGACCCCGCGCTGCTTCGGCCCGGCCGTTTTGATCGGCAGATTACAGTTAATTTGCCCGATGTACGCGGCCGGGAGGAGATTCTCAAGGTTCACTCCAAAGGTAAACCCCTGGACGGGGATGTTGACTTAAAAATTTTGGCCAGGCGTACGCCGGGGTTTACCGGTGCTGATATTGAAAACCTGATCAACGAAGCTGCGCTTTTAGCGGCACGCCGTGATAAAAAAACGATCACGGCAGCAGAAACAGAGGAGGCTATCGATCGTGTGATCGCCGGGACAGAAAAGAAAAGCAGGGTGATCAGTGAATTTGAAAAGAAAATAGTGGCCTTTCATGAAGGCGGGCATGCTTTGGTGGGCTTTCTGCTGCCGCATACAGATCCCGTGCATAAAGTATCCATAATTCCCCGGGGCCGGGCGGGGGGCTATACGTTGATGCTGCCCGAAGAAGATCGTTATTATATGACCCGTTCAGAACTTTTGGATCGGGTGAGCGCACTTTTGGCCGGCCGGGTGGCAGAAGAGGTCGTTTTCAATGAGATCAGCACCGGCGCCCAAAACGATCTGGAACGTGCCACTGCTATTGTGCGCCAGATGGTTATGGAATATGGGATGAGCGACGAACTTGGACCGATTACCCTGGGCCATAAACACGATCAGGTTTTCCTGGGGCGTGATCTAACCAGGGATCGGGACTTCAGCGAAGAGATTGCCAAGGCGATTGACAAGGAAATTCGCCGGATAATTGATAGATGCTACCACCGGGCAGAGGAACTGATTATCCAAAACCGTGCCAAACTGGATGCTATTGCTGAGGCTTTGTTGGAAAAGGAAACCCTTGATGCTGAAGAAATTGCTGCCTTGGTGGAGGGTAAAACATTACAGGAACTGCAGGAAAAAGAAAAAACTGAAAAAGAAAAGACGGGGGAAGCGGAAAATACCCCCGAAAAGGCCAAGGGTAAAAGGACGATTGGCACCATAAAGGTTGTTTTTCGTCAGGAAAAAGGTGAGCTTTTTTAAAAAAGGGATAGCCGGGGTTAACTGCCCCGGTTTTTTTGTGCCTTGCTTTTTCCCCTCTTTTCAGATTAAAAGTGAATTTACCGCTTGTCCCGGCAGGAATTTATTTTTTTGTGTAGAATACTTTTCGAGGAAGAAGAATGACTTAGGGCTTAGTAGGTAACTGCATCTAAATAATTGAAAAAATTGTTTTAAAAGGGGGTTGGGACACCCATAAATTAAACGTTTAATGAACAGGAAGGGCTGCCGGAGGGTAGGAGGTAAGTTAGATTATTTTTCTAGATTAAAAAAAAATAGGGTAAAGTTTTGAAGGAGGTTTACAATGGCACTCGATCCAACCAAACATGAAGACTGGGAAATTGCTGAAGAGGCAGAATCGCGGATGAAAACAGTCTACCAGCTGGGTGAAGAGCTGGGACTGGAAAAGGAAGAACTTCTTCCTTATGGCCACTATGTGGCAAAGATAGATTTTAAAAAGGTTTTGGAACGTCTTAAGGACAAGCCGGATGGCAAGTATGTTGACGTGACTGCTATTACCCCCACCCCCTTGGGAGAAGGTAAATCAACTTCCCTGTTAGGGCTGGTCCAGGGATTAGGGAAGCGCGGCAAGAATGTTATCGGGACAATCAGGCAGCCTTCAGGCGGGCCGACAATGAACGTTAAAGGTTCAGCTGCCGGTGGCGGCTTGGCCCAGTGCATTCCCTTGACAGAATTCTCTTTGGGCCTGACCGGCGATATCAACGCTGTGATGAACGCCCATAACCTGGCAATGGTGGCTTTAACCTCCCGTATGCAGCATGAATTCAACTACAGCGACAATTTCCTGAACAAAATTAACCTGAAGCGGCTGAACATTGATCCCCGGAACGTGGAAATGAAATGGATCATGGACTTCTGCGCCCAGGCACTGCGTAATATTGTGATCGGTATCGGGGGCAAAATGGACGGCTTCATGATGGAATCCGGTTTTGCGATCGCTGTTTCTTCTGAAATCATGGCTATTCTGGCCGTAGCCACCGACCTGAAGGATATGCGGGAACGGATGGGCAAGATTGTTGTAGCCTATGATAAGCAGGGCAACCCTGTTACCACCGCCGACCTGGATGTTGACGGCGCCATGACCGCCTGGATGGTGGAGGCTCTGAACCCCAACTTGATGCAGTCCCTTGAAGGACAGCCGATGTTTGTTCATGCCGGTCCTTTTGCGAACATTGCTGTGGGACAGTCTTCTGTTGTGGCAGACCGTATTGCTCTTAAGTTAGCCGACTATGTAATTACCGAATCCGGTTTTGCAGCTGATATCGGCTTTGAAAAATTCTGGAACATCAAGTGCCGTATGTCCGGCCTGAAGCCGCATTGCGCTGTTTTGGTAGCTACAATCAGGGCCCTGAAATGCCACGGTGGTGCACCGCTGCCCTTACCGGGACGCCCCCTGGATGAAGGCTATGAAAAAGAAAACGTTCCCTGGGTGGAAGCCGGTTGTGAAAACCTGGTTCACCTGATCAACGTTATCAAGAAGTCCGGTGTGAACCCGGTTGTCTGCATCAACGCTTTCCATACTGACACTGACAATGAAATTGCAGCCGTCCGCCGCCTGGCTGAAGAAGCGGGCGCCAGGGTAGCTCTTTCCAGGCACTGGGAACAAGGTGGAGACGGTGCACTTGAATTTGCCGACGCCGTTGTTGAAGCCTGTGAAGACGAAGCTGAATTCAAGTTCCTCTATGAACTGGATGTGCCCCTGCGCAAGCGTATTGAACTGATTGCCAAGGAAGTTTATGGTGCTGCCGGCGTTGATTATTCGGCTGATGCTCTGGCCAAGGTCAAGCGGATGGAACAGGATCCTGAAATGCAAAAGCTTTGCACCTGCATGGTCAAGACACACCTCAGCCTGACCGACAACCCCATGCTGAAAGGTGTGCCCAAAGACTGGAACCTCTTTGTCAGGGATATCCTTACTTATGGCGGGGCAGGGTTTGTCGTTCCCGTGGCAGGCACGATCAGCTTGATGCCCGGGACAGGCTCCAACCCGGCTTATCGCCGTGTAGATGTTGATGTTGATACAGGAAAGGTCAAAGGATTGTTCTAGTCAGGTAAACAGCCGTCAGGCTGGCCTGTAGAAAACTCAATAAACCTTTTATAAATGATGCTCATCTTTATACCAGATGTTAATAAATATTTCTGGTTTTGACGGTGTATTGATGGCAGAGTAGGTATTATGCGTATAGTGCTAAGGGATGGGAAGTTGCCCTTAGACGAAGGGTGCCTGCAGGTATACAGGTGACCTGCGACATAATACCGCGTCCGCTGTCACACAAGAGCAAAGGTAAAAACACCTCTTTTCTCTTGGATGTGGCAGCCTGCACATCCAAAGAGGAAGGAGGTGTTTCCTTCTATGAAAACCGGAATAAAAACACAGGTATCGGCCAGAATAGCCCCGTTGACTGCTTTGAAAGTAATTTTGGAACGGACACTGAGCCTGCGTATAATTTTGGGCGGCGTGGAAGGTATACGTATCGGTTATGGTCCTGGGCCCTGATAAAAACATGTTGCGCCCTGCAGCGCTAATATGCTATTGTTTTTACGAAGGCCTGTGCCGGCAATAAAAAAAGGTACAGGCTTTTGCAGTTAAAAGCCGGTGGGGTGTTATTGCCGGTAACCTTGCAGTGATCTGTAGCAAATTTTTACTAAAGATATTCAGGTGGAAAATAAAGGGGTGGTCTGCTTGCTGCTGGCTATAGATGTCGGTAACACCAATATCATGTTGGGGGTTTATGATGGGAACAATTTACAGATGTGTTGGCGAATTTCCACAGACCGGGCCCGTACAGAAGACGAATATGGTGTAATTATCAGGAACCTTTTTCAACAAAACGGTTTTCAGGCAGAATGTATCCAGGCCATGATTATTTCTTCTGTAGTTCCCCCCTTACGTTACCCCTTGGGCAGGATGGCCCAAAAATATTTTAAGGTATCTCCCCTGATTGTCGGACCGGGGATTAAAACCGGCTTAAACATCCTGATGGACAATCCCCAGGAGCTGGGTGCTGATCGTGTAGTCAACGCCGTGGGAGCTATTGAGTTGTACGGTGGGCCATTGATTATTGTTGATTTTGGGACAGCAACCACTTTTTGTGCAATTTCTGAAAAAGCAGAATATTTAGGAGGCGCCATCGCGCCTGGTATTCAAATTTCCACAGAGGCCTTATTTCAAAAAGCCGCCAAATTGCCCCGTGTGGAGTTGGTCAAACCACAAAAGGTAATCGGCAAAAACACCGTGGAAAGTATACAAGCAGGCGTAATTTATGGTTTTGTGGGCAATGTTGACGGTATTGTCCGGCGGATGTGCCACGAATTTCAGCATAAACCGCATGTTGTGGCAACCGGAGGCATGGCCGGCCTGATTGCTTCCGAATCAGAAACAATTGAAGACGTAAATTATTTCCTGACGCTGGAAGGGTTGCGAAGCATCTACGAAAAAAATATACCAAAACGAAAGGTAATTGAATAGCAGGCCGACCCTATATTTATTATTTTAAAATCGGTCAGCAGGAATTTGACAGCGCATAAAAGAAATAAAGAATGAAAGGGATCAGGCGAAGGGGGTAGAAAAGGGGAAATAATGCAAAGTATAAAAATTGTCAGGTAACTTAACGGGATTTCGGTGGTTACGGAAACATCATCATTTTGTGAGGTGATGCATTTATGGATGATTACATCAGCAGAATAGTGTTTCGCTACGCAACGTTGCTAGTTGTTGTTTACGGTTTCTACGTGATTCTTCATGGCAGCGCTTCTCCGGGAGGGGGTTTTGCAGGGGGAACCGTTCTGGCCATGGGTTTTCTTGTCTATTTTCTTGTTTTTGGCGAAGGGTGGAGAGGAAAGTTACGTGGGGCGCCCATGGGGTTGGCTGTTTTTTTGCTTGGCACAGGGGCGGTGGTGGAAGGTATTAAGTTTTTGGTTCCTCAAGAACACGGACCAAGCAGCATTGTGCCCGGGCCGTTATTTGGCTGTGGTTTGGTCAGCTTGGCAAACTTTTGTATCGGGACCCTGGTGGCCTGCTCCATCTTGAGCATTATTTACCTTTTGGTAAAGGAGGAGTGAAGCGGCAATGGCAATTGAATTTTCTAAGTTGATATTAAATTATCCCTATTTTATTTCCGTTATTATTTTTTCTTTAGGTTGTCTGTGTATTCTTACCCAACACAACTTGTTGAAAAAAGTAATGGGTATCAATATTATGCAGTCTGGTATTTTTTTGTTTTATATTGCTGTGGGCAACATCAAAGGCGGTATTGCTCCGATCTATGATCCCAGTTTGCCGGAGGCCACATTGTACATTAACCCACTTACTTCAACCCTGATTCTAACCGGTATCGTGGTCGGTTTTAGTGTGACGGCCTTTGCTCTGGCTCTCATCGTAAAGCTTTATAACTTTTATGGAACGATTCACGCTCCTGATATCATTAGGATGAGATCATTAGGATGAGGTGACAAATAAGATGTATTTGTGGGAAAATATGCCCTTCTTTTTGGTAATCGGATCATTAATTGGCGCTTTTGGTATGGCTTTTTTTGCACGCTGGAAAAGGGAATGGTGCCCTTATCTTACAATACTCAGCGTAGCTTTTTCTTTTGTCCTCAGTTGCATTTTGGCTTACCGTGTGGCGGGAGGGGAAATTGTCCACTATTACGCCGGCGGCTGGCGCCCCCCTTGGGGGATTGAAATGATGATTGATGAACTGGGGTCCATGATGTTAATGCTTTTGTCGGGTAGCTTCCTGTTGATTGCCATTTACTGCGTAAAGGCTATTCCCCGGGAAATTCCCCCGTCTGTTTCGGGCTGGTATTATACATGCTTCCTCTTGACGCTTTCAGCGATGATGGGTATGGTAGCCACGAATGACTTCTTCAACATATTTGTGATGGTAGAAGTTACGGGTATCGGGGCCTGTGCGCTGGTGGCGGCCAAAGGGGAAAAGCTATCCACAGAAGCCGCCTTGCGTTATCTGATTCTTTCCTCCACGGGGGCGGCCTTTCTTTTGTTTGCGATTGCTTTCGCCTACCAGTTGACAGGAAACCTGAATATGACCTATGTTGCTGCTGAACTGGCCAAAATAAAAGATCAGTATCCGGTCATTGTCTGGGTGATGATCAGTTTTTTTACAATTGGCCTGGGTTTGAAATCAGCACTTTTCCCCCTGCATCTATGGTTACCTGATGCACACTCCTCGGCTCCTTCCCCCTCCAGCGCCATTCTTTCCGGCCTGGTGGTGAAAGTATACATTGTGACGATCATGAGGGTCTATTTTATGGTTTTTGGTTTTGACCTTTTCACGGGCACACATATGCGTACCCTGATTTTGGTTATGGCTTCCATGGCCATCCTGTTTGGTTCGTTCTTTGCCTTTGCCCAGGTTAACCTCAAGCGCCGCCTGGCCTATTCAACAGTGGCCCAGATCGGCTATATCTTCCTTGGTTTTGGGCTGGGAACGGTCTGGGGTATCACAGCGGCTATGTTGCATATTATTATTCACGCTTTTATGAAAGTGTGTCTCTTTTTATCAGCCGGAGCGATTTACTACCAGACAGGCAAGAAAAAAGTTACACAGCTTACAGGTTTGGGTTACCAGATGCCGGTGACGATGGTGGCTTTCACGATTGCTTCCCTTTCGATGATCGGCATTCCGCTTTTCGGCGGTTTTATTTCCAAGTACGGGATCGCTTTAGGCAGTTTACAGGCAGGCAACCCTTACTTCATCGCTTTGATTGTTCTTTCCGGGTTGCTTAACGCGGCTTATTATCTGCCGATTATCTGGCAGGCTTATTTTGTGTCCGGCCCGAAGATTCAAATGAAAATGGATGCTGTTCCGCTAAGTATGCTGCTGCCCATTATTGTCACGGCTGCAGGGGTGATCTACATGGGGGTTTTCCCCGGCGGAGCCTTAACATTCCTGGGTAAAGTAGTTACCAGGTTTTTATTATAACTGTCAGGGAGTGATTATTAATGTCTTCAAACCGCTCGCTGCTAGACAGCTTCAAGCGGGATCTGGGCGGCTCGCTGCTTATTTATTTCCTGATACTGGCCTTCTGGCTGCTTGTTTCCTACAGTTTGCATTGGCAGCATTTTTTTACGGGGATTATTATCGCTTTTATTGCAACACTGCTCTGGAATGAAATGACTGCTTATGAAACGGTAAGGACAAAATTTTCTGTACGCCAGGTTTTCCTGTTTATACGTTATTTCTTTTACCTGATTTGGGAGATAATCAAAGCAAACATTGTTGTGGCCGGTATTGTACTTAACCCCAAGCTTCCTATTTCACCGGGAGTTATCATCATGAAGTTTAACCTGAAAAAGGATCTGGCGCGTGTTTTTTATGCCAACTCCATCACACTTACACCGGGTACGGTTACAGTGGAAATGGAAGGCGATCGTCTAGTGGTTCACGGCATGACAAAGGACCATGTCGATGGAGTCCGTGACTGGTATCTTTTGGAAATGGCGAAAGAACTGGAAGAAAGCGGGGAATAAAATGCTGGATGCTGTATTGAATTTCTATTCTTTGGGTTTGGCTCTTCTAGGCCTGGCGGCCCTTTACAGGGCATATTCCGGCCCCTCTGCTACGGATCGGATTTTGGCCATGAACATGATCAACACAGCGGTAATCCTGTATATTTTGATTTATGCCTACAGGTTTGGCCAGGATCATTATGTTGATGTGGCACTGCTTTTTGTGATGGTTGGTTTTTCGGCAACGCTGGCTGTTCTTAAGTTTCTGCGTGACGGCAGAATAATCTAGCCGGGGGGGCCCCTTTATCCCTTGTTGGGGGATGCCTGCAGAATTATTTGGCCGGGTAAAATTTATCGTCCATTTTTTTACAGAGGAGGCGAGAAGGGTAAATGCAAGCGGCAAAGGAAATTATTGTACTGGCTTTATTAATAGGAGGTTATTTTTTCCTGGCAGCGGGTGTAATCGGGCTTTTAAGGCTTCCCGATCTTTACAACCGGATCCATGCCATGGGAAAATGTGATACTTTGGGTATCTGCCTGCCCCTGCTGGCGATGCTGATTTTGATTCCAGGGGCTTCCAACAAAATTAAGCTGTTGATGATTTTCGGGATAATCCTGACTGTAAACCCCGTGATGACACATTTAATTATGAAAACGGCTTATGATCGGGGCACTCCGATGGTTGAGGGGACTGTTATCACTGATTTGTATGGCAATAAAAAAGAGGGTTCCCGCAGGAAGAAGGTGAGTGATAAATGATCATTGCACCGGAATATATTGTTTTTACACTTCTGACTTTGCTCGTTCTTGCCATACTGGCGATCTTTGTCTTTGAAGACCTTTTGCTTATGGCTATCATCTATGGAGGTTACAGTGTCGTCATGGCTTTTGTCTGGCAGATGCTCAATGCCCCCGATATCGCCATTACTGAGGCGGCGGTGGCCCTGGGTTCTTCCGTCCTGATGATTACTGTCATTTCCAGGTTGGGGAGGCGACCGGATTGAACTTTAACTGGCGTAGTTTTGCATTCAACGGTGTAATTGTAGTTCTGGTAGCGTTAATCGCCTCGGTACTGCTGCTATCCATCATGGAAATGCCCGTTTACGGGGAGGTGACGAACCCGACCAATAACTATGTTACGGGTCGCTATGTGGATCTGGGGCCCACTGAAAGCGGTGGTACTAACTTTGTTGCCAATATCGTGCTGGATTACCGTGGATATGACACCTTGTTAGAAACAACGGTGATTTTTACCGCCGTAATGTCCATCATGGTTCTCTGGGGCGTTAAAAAGGAGTAAAAATGCCTTGTGCAATAAACCATCCCTGTATACAAGCTTCAGTGGGTTGTGGGTTGTCAAGTATAAGAAATATTTTCGGAAAAAGGGGTGAAGCTAGTGGAAATCGTTTCGAATTTACCGCTTTATGCCGTTATTATTCCCATTATCGGGGCGCTGCTGCTCATTTTTATTCCCGAAAAAGATGACGAGGTCCGCAATCCCTTGGCGCTCATTACCAGCATTATTACCGCAGGAGTAGTCATCCTTATTATCCAGCAGGTATTCGCCGGTAATATCTTGTCTTATAAGCTGGTGGAGATCATGCCCGGGTTGGAGTTTGCTTTTCGGGTGGATCCCTTTGGAGCACTTTTTGGGGGCGTAGCGTCTATACTTTGGGTTTTTACGGTCCTTTACGCAATCGGTTATATGTCTTTTGGACATAACAGGAGACGTTTCTTTATATTTTTCCTTCTTTCCCTCAGCGTAACTATGGGCATTGCCCTTGCGGCAAACCTGTTCACGCTTTACCTTTTTTATGAGTTACTTACTTTGGCCACTTATCCTTTGGTTATCCACGAAGGACAGGAAAAAGATCATAAAGCCGGTCTGCGCTACATTATCTACAGTTTTTCCGGTGCCGGTCTGGTTCTTTTTGCCCTGTTTGCCACCTTTGGTTTCGCCGGCTCCCTTGATTTTGCACAGGGGGGCATCTTTGGGGAAGCAGTTCGTACAGCACCGATGGCCTTGAACATTATTTTTGTGAGCTATATTTTAGGTTTTGGGGTCAAGGCGGCTATTATGCCCCTTCACTCCTGGCTGCCTTCAGCCATGGTTGCGCCCACTCCGGTCAGCGCCTTGCTCCACGCAGTCGCTGTTGTTAAGTCCGGGGTTTTTGGCGTGTTACGGGTGATGTATTCTGTGTATGGCACTCAGGCTTTAATTGATCTGAACATCGGGTTGTATGTTATTATTCTTATGTCCATCAGCATTATCGTGGCTTCTATCATTGCTTTGAGGCAGGATGTCCTGAAAAAACGGCTGGCATTTTCAACGATTAGCCAGTTGGGCTATATTACACTGGGTGCCGCATTGCTTACACAACTGGGACTCACCGGAGGCCTGTTGCATATTGTCAACCATGCGGTACTGAAAATCACGCTCTTCTTTTGTGCCGGGGCAATTATTACCATGACCGGCAAGGAAAGGATCAGCGAGCTCAACGGTGTGGGCAAGCGGATGCCGATTACCATGCTGGCCTTTACCATCGGCAGCATCGGTATGGTGGGGATTCTGCCTTTGAACGGGTTTTACTCTAAATGGTACATGATGTTGGGCGGTCTGGAAGGGCATATGCCCATCATTGTCGTTATCTTGATGACGAGCGCGGTTCTAAACGCCTGCTATTTTTTCCCCATTATTGTCGCTGCCTTTTTCAAAAAAGGGGAATTTAAGCCGGCCAAGGGCATAGAGGCCCCCGTGAGCATGCTCTTGCCAATAGCTGTGTTGGCTCTGACAGCCATTGTTTTTGGCATCAAGCTTGATTTGACGATACCATTTGTGCAAGATGTGGCCCGTTATCTCTTTTAATATTTGTAATTTGTAACAAAGGGGGTTAGTGATGATGAGTTTATTTCTTTTAGCGGTTTTTGCACCGGTCATTGTTTCACCTTTGCTTTTTATTCTTTCCGCAAAGGGCCGCAAAATAGTAATGTCCATGTACATCGTAGGTTTGCTTTATCTGGCCTTTTCTTTACTTTCGAGCCCCGGGCTGGGAAGCTACACCTTTTTTTCCACATCTCTTTTTCAGCTGGAAAGCAATCTGACTTTGCTTTCATTTAGTGAACATCCTTACAGTATCATTGCCGCCTTTGGCTTTTTATTTGTGGGCGCCATCGGCTTGCTCTATGGTCTGGATGTTTCCAAGGCTGGCGAACAGGCTATTGCCCTGGGGGCGATTGCCAGTGCAGTAGGGGTTGCTTTTGCAGATAACTTTCTCACTTTCCTGTTCTTTTGGGAACTGCTGACGCTGACCACATCCACTTTAATTTTTTTACGGCAGACACCTTTTGCCGTGCGCATGGCCTACCGGGCCCTGTTCTTTTCACTGGTCAGTGGTTTTCTCTTAACAGTGGGGATCCTATTGCAATTTAATGCTACAGGCACCCTGGAGCTGATGTACCCCGTTGCCGGATTGCCCTTTTTCATTTTGGGGATCGGTATTAAAACGGCTTTCCTGCTTTTACACTTCTGGGTTCCCTGGGGATACCCGGCGGCTTCCTTCCCCTGCAGTGTTTTGCTGGCAGCGCTTTGTACTAAGGTTGGGGTCTATGCCGTAGCCCGTATTTTACCGCCGACCCCTTTTATCAATACCATGGGGGCCTGTATGGCTATTGTGGCTGTAACCCTGGCTCTTCTGCAAAGTGATCTGCGGCGTCTGCTTTCATACCATATCATCAGTCAGGTCGGCTACATGGTTGCCGGTGTCGGTTTGGGTGCTACACTCGGCGTGGATGGCGGGCTTTTGCACCTGGTTAACCATATGATTTATAAGGCGCTCCTTTTTATGAGTGCCGGGGCGTTGATTTTTGCTGTAGGTACAGAAGATTTACATGAACTGCATAATCCTGCTGAAAAACCGGGAACGACGGGCAAAGTTGCCGTCTGGAAAACGCTGCCGGTAGCTTTTATCGGTGCTGTAGTTGGGGCCCTTGCCATTTCCGGGACACCGCTTTTTAACGGTTATGTCAGTAAATATTTGCTCAAAACGGCGATGCATGGCACAAACCCGGCAGAATGGATGTTGATGGTGGCCAGTGTTGGCACAGCACTTTCATTCAGTAAATTTGTTTATTTTGGCTTTATTAAAGGCCGTGGGAAAATACTGAGAAAACTTACGGGCACCATGCAGGCTGCAATTTTAATCTTATCGGCCAGCTGTATTATTACAGGGATCTGGCCGCAACTGTTGGCTCCGATCTTGCCCGGTGCTTCCTCACTGCAGGTTTATTCTGTAGAAGGGGTCAAGATTGCAGGCGGGTTGGTTGTGCTGGGTATTCTGATTTTTATACTCCTGGCAGGAACACTGGAAAAGGAAATGAAGTTTGCCTTTCCCCTACAGTTTACAATGAAGATCAGGGAGTTGGATACAGGTTTCAGCCGGGGTTTTTCAAATGCTGTGGATAACCTTTATTATTCCAGCATACACCTGTTGCGCTCTTTTGACTATAAACCGCTGAAAACACAGGTGAAACGCTTTTTCAACTTCAATAATTTTAACTTCGGTGTAATGATGCTTATGTTGATGTTGGGTATTGCTGTGGTCCTTTTGCTCTACTTGCAGTTGGGCGTTTTTGGCGCAGGGGTTTAAATACAGGTATTAGTCAGGCGGTCAATTAAAAAGGAAAAACTTAAACATATTCTGGTCTGGCTGTTCCAGACCTTTTTTCTTGAAAAAACCTATTAAATGGACAGGGCAGTTAAATGGTAATGGACTGTTTGCAGACAAACGCGATACTGATTGTACTCGCTTATGCACTTGATTTGGGACTGGGTGACCCCCGCCGGTTTCCCCACCCTGTGGTGGCCATCGGCCGGTTTATTTCATTTCTGGAAAAAGGCTTGCGCAGATGGTTTAGGGGGTCCTTACCAGAACGCATCGCCGGGGTGGTTTTGACTGGCGTTGTTGTCAGCACCGTTTATCTATTCACCCGGGAAATAATTTGCCTTTTTGGTGCTGGAAATGTTTACTGGAGCCATCTGGCAGCAGTTTATTTATTGTATACTTCTTTTTCCCTGCGAAGTCTGGAAGAGCACCTGCTCGCTGTCGAGCTGCCGTTGGAAAAAGGGGACTTGCCCGCTGCCCGCCGGGCTTTGGCTTTGGTTGTGGGTCGGGATACAGAAAATCTGACAGCAGCAGAAATTACACGGGCGGCTTTGGAAAGCTTGGCAGAAAACACCGGCGACGGGGTAATAGCCCCCTTTTTTTATGCTTTTATTGGCGGGGCTCCTTTGGCTATGGCTTATAAGGCGGTTAACACGCTGGATTCCATGCTAGGCTATAAAGATGCGCGTTACCTGTATTTTGGATGGGCTGCAGCCCGGCTTGATGACTTGGTCAACCTCGTGCCGGCCCGGCTGACCGCGCTGTTTTTGCTTTTTGCCGCTCTGTGCAGGGGGGAATTGAAGCCTGGGCAGGCCGGGGACTTCTTGCATGCCCTTATCCGGGAGGGGAAAAAACACCTTAGTCCCAATAGCGGCTACCCGGAGGCCGCTGCCGCTCTTTTGTTACAAGTCCGGTTGGGAGGAAAAAGTTTCTACCGGGGAATTCCTGACGAACGACCCCTAATTAATGCGCCGGGCCGCAGCCCTGTAAGCAGGGATTTGAAAACGCTGCGCGGCCTGGTGAAAACAGCGGCAGTTTTGGCCTTGTTTGCAGGGGGTGGATTAAGTTTTCTGGTTAGTGTTTTTTGGAGATAGCTCCCTTTGCAGAAAAAAACTGTGAACGGGCGTCAGCTTCTGGTAAAATGATAATAAAAGGCTTAACCAAAATTTGTTCTAACATGTGCATTAAAGTCTGGTTCAAGGTATGGTTTAAGGCCTGGCATATAGGGTTTTGAATACAATGATTTGTATACAAAACTAGGAGGTAACAGCTGCCGGCAATAGCCAAAGGATAAAAAATGATCAATAGTAAAGGAGCAGTAAAATGGGGCCAAATTCCGGGGAACTGATTCTTGTAACCGGTGGTGCGCGCAGCGGTAAAAGCACCTTTGCCGAAAAATATGCAGCAGCTAGCGGTAAAAAAGTAATTTACGTTGCTACGGCTGCTGGACGGGATGAAGAAATGCGCCGGCGGATTGCCGATCACCAAAAAAGGCGTCCACCGCAGTTCTATACTGTGGAGGAACCTTATTATCCGCATCAGGTTTTGGAAAAGGAAAGCAGTGACAAGACACTCATTTTGCTGGACTGTTTAACCCTGCTGCTGACCAACCACCTTTTAAAAGCTGGGGAAACTGCAGCCGGAGAAGCTGCAGCAGGGGAGGATTTCTTCCTTTGGTCGAAGCAGGCAGCAGCTGTGTTAAAATATATTGAAGAATTTCTGCTCGTCGTGCGCCGGAGCCTTGCTGACGTGGTGATTGTTACAAACGAGGTAGGTTCGGGGCTTGTTCCCGGCAACCTGTTAGGCAGGGTTTACCGTGACCTGGCCGGCAAGGCAAACCAGCTTGTAGCGGCAGAGGCAGATCAGGTCTGGCTATTGGTCAGTGGTATCGCGCAGCAGCTGAAATAAAAATCAAGCAGTCATTTCGGGGGGGTTCAGATGAAGGAAAAAAGGGAAACAGGCGGGCATGGGGGGGACTTGCAGGCAGCTGCTGCTGCGTTGGGCGTCCAGCCGGGAGATTTTTGTGATTTTAGCAGTAATATTAACCCCCTGGGGCCGCCTCCGGGTTTGATCGAAGAGTTACAAAAAAATCTTCTTGCCGATTTGAGACGCTATCCTATACCCCAGGCCCGGGTTTTTCGGGATGCACTGGCCACGTTTTTGGAAATTCCTGTAGAACGTCTGTTGATCGGTAACGGCGCCAGTGAACTGATCCACCTGCTGTTTCTTTGGGTCAGGCCCCATAGGGTGGCTATTCCCTACCCCACTTTTTCGGAATATGAAAGGGCCGCTAAGTTGGCCGGTGCAGAGGTGAGAAGGTTCCCCCTTTCTCTCGAAACCTCCCACCTGGAAAAGGATAAAATAAAAAAGCTGTTGAATTGGGGGGATTTTTTTGTTTTTTGCAACCCCAATAACCCCACCGGCATGTTTTATACGCCAGAAAAGATTCGTGAAATTGTCCGGGAAGCTGCGGCCAGGGGCGCAACAGTACTTGTCGATGAAAGTTTTTTCTTTCTGACTGAAAGGTCTTTTAAGGAACTCTTTTTGGGCCGGGACTACCCCAACCTTTGGACAGTGGTTTCCCTGACCAAATTATGGGCGCTGCCCGGGCTTCGCCTGGGGGTTTTGGCCGGGCCGGCAGAAAGAATAAAAATGCTGACTGACTGGGGTGATCCCTGGAAGGTCAATGCCCTGGCCCAAAGGGCCGGTATTTTTTGTTTGCAACAAAAGGATTACATCGCCCGTTCTTTAAAGATGATCTGCAGGGAACGGGCATACCTGCTAAAAAAATTAAGGGAAATTAAAAGTCTGAAAGTTTTTCCAGGAGAAGCAAATTATTTGTTGGTCAGGGGGGAAGAAGAGGGTTTTTCCAGTGCAGCACTTTTTCGATTTTTAGCTGCCAAAGGTATTTTGATCCGCAATGCGGCCAACTTTCCAGGCCTTGATCAGCGTTATTTCCGGATTGCGGTTTTACAGCGGGAAAACAACAGACGTCTGCTGCAAGAGTTGAATAATTATTTTCAATTAACAGGGAAGGGTTAGATAGAGATGCCGGCAAAATGTATTATGTTGCAGGGTACAGCCTCCCACGTCGGTAAAAGTATTTTAGCGGCAGGCCTTTGCCGCCTTTTTGCCCAGGAAGGTTTTCGGGTTGCCCCTTTTAAGTCACAAAATATTACCTTGAATGTCTACCTGACGACAAAGGGGGAGGAAATTGGGATTGCCCAGGGGTTGCAGGCCGAGGCGGCCGGCATTAAACCAGCAGTGGAAATGAACCCCCTGCTGCTTCAGCTAAAAAAAGGGATGGCCGCCAGGGTGATCGTTATGGGCAGGCCGCTGGGTAAAATGGGGGGTTGGGAGTACAGGGAAAACTATTATCCGCAGGGGCTGGCAGTGGTTAAAAAGGCATTGCGCAAACTTCGCCGGGAATATGAAATCCTGGTGATCGAAGGGGCCGGCAGCCCGGCAGAGGTTAATTTGAAGGAACGGGATCTGGCCAACATGCAGGTTGCTTCCCTGGCAGATGCCCCTGTAATATTAGTTGCCGACATAGACAAGGGAGGTGCTTTTGCTGCCCTGGTCGGCACCCTTGAACTTTTGGAGCCTGGCGAAAGGGAACGGGTGGCCGGTTTTATTATCAATAAATTCCGGGGTGAACGCCGGCTTTTGCAGCCGGCACTAGCTTTTTTGGAGGAACGGACGGGCCTGCCTGTTTTGGGGGTAGTACCTTTTTTAAATAATTTGGAAATTGAGGAGGAGGATTCCCGGTTTTCCTCTCTAAGCGAAAAATCCATGGAGGAAGAAGAGGAAGCTGCTGTGCAGAGAAGAAACCGGGAAACAAGCTATAATCATTTGGCAACCATGCTGCGGACAGAACTGGATTTAAAACAGCTTTATGCGATCATGGGTTTTTAAGTGGGTTAAGGGCCAGCAGGTTTTCTCCCAGCACTTTTTTAAGTTCTGCCCCGCTGAAAATGTTTTTTACTTTAGTCAGCTCCTTTGCCGGTATACCAAAGGGAAAATCGCTGCCGAATAAAATACGATCAGGGCCGTAGTTATGGGCAAAATCTTTTATTTCGCTACTGCCGGCCAATGCTGTGTCGACATACACCGCTGTGTTTTCAAAAACCCCGGCCTGTTTAAGCCGGGCGTAGCCCCCGTTGAGCATGCCAAAGTGGGGAATGATTGCCACCGTGCGCCGATTGATTTTTTGCAATAATTTCAAGGTATAATGGAACTCCTCTTCGATAATGATGGGGAGTTTTTTATTGCAGATAAAATTCAGGCAGGGCTCAAATTTTTCTGAACTGTAGTTATATTCCGGTTCAGAACTGTGGCGGTGCCATTTAATCCCCTTAAAGCTGTCCGGGGGAAAAGCAAAATCATTCCAGACAAACCAGTATGTAAAAATGTTTTCGCCCTGCAGGGTTTCCAGGTAGGCATGTACCCTTTTGCGGGATTGCCGGTAAGATTGGCTGTCAGTAAAGCTGTAGTCGTAGCGATCATATATTTCTTCCACAGGTGCAAAAAGCACGCCACCGTCTATCTGGGCTGCCTCCCAGTAAGGTTGTAATTTTTCAAAGGGCAGCGTCAGGCCGCAGTGGGCGTGCGCATCAAGAATTAACACCGGATTACCAGCTCCTTTCTGTTTTGACTGTGCTATACATTGGTAGTTGTTGTTATTTTTTACCCTTACCTATGTCTTTCTTTTCCGCTTGCAAGAAACCCTGCCGGCCGGTTCCCGGTTATTCGAACAGCATCATCAGCAGGGATAAAGCAATGCCGGCCATAAAGGCTACGTACGCATGCCTTTTTACATGGACTTCGCTTTCCGGCAACAGGTGGGACGCTGAAACGAAAATTAAAACACCGGCCACAAACCCCAACGCGTAACCCAGCATGGAACTGCTGAAACGGCTGATGAAAGGAAAAGCTAAAAATGCCCCGACGGGGGTTGTCAGTCCGGCCACCAAAAATGCGTACAACAAAGCCTTTTTGGGGTCTACATTGCCCTTTACCAGTACCGAAAAAGTGATTACCCCTTCGGCAAATTCGTGAACTACCAGCCCCAGCCCTGCCATCAGGCCGACGAACGTACTCACGCTGAATGTAACCGTATAAATAATACCATCCATAAAGGAATGAATGCCGATTCCCACCAGTGCTGTCAGGCCGAAGGCCAAGGCCGCATGTTCTGTTTTATGTCGTATAAGCTTGTTACTAAAAAACATGAACACAAACCCGGCCAAAGCGGCCAATCCTGCATTTTCTGTATGGCCCAAAGCCTGGGGCAGGGCTATGATCAGGGGGGAAGAAATTAGTACGCCCGCGGCAAAACACATAAAGTATTCTTTGTTCTTCTGGGCCCATTGTTCATTTTTATAAATTACCCATATTCCTACGGAATTAACGATCATTGCGCTTAAAGCAAATACCGTGATGGAAGTAAATGCACTTTGTTCCAACGTTTTTATACCTCCCCTTTGTAGAATTTTTTGTTTCTGCCAAAAAACCTTCTGCTTTAGCTCTGTAGATATAGGGCAGGTTTTTTATTTGCATTCGGTAGCCCCTTGCTGCATAGTATTGTTTATGTTCAAAATCTGCAGTTTTGAATAAGGTTACAGTCTGTTGTGAAGAAGTGGACCAACGTTCTAATTTTCAGTATAACACCGGAATGGGTTAAATTGTCAAGATGTGATCTTTAAAACTATATTACTTTAACCAAAATAAAATGTCTTAAAACCGTTGCACCTGTGCTTAAAGTGGATTCTTTGTCTGATAGCATTAGCCCCCGATGTGTCCGTGGACATTATCAAAAACCGCATCCTTATTATCTTATTATGATGGATAAGCGGGTTTTCATGTTTCTGGACACCCTGTAAAATAAAATCGCAAAGATGTTGACAGCAGGCTGTGGGCTGTGCTAAAATTACTGCAAGTTATATGCTCGCAAACCTGCTGATGGGAAGTAGTAGGCTGGTAAGAGAGGTGCAGAGAGCCGGGTAGAGGGGCCCCGCCCCAAAGCTGCAAGTCCGGTACCTGCTCGCCGGTCGAATGGATCCCGGAGGGGCCTGGCTGAAAAAAGAATGTATGTAGGTCGGGACGGAAATTTTACCGTTAAAAAAAAGGGGTATCGGAACAGCTGGCTGAATAGCAGGTTTTTTGTTCCCGTACCTTTACAGAGCGACCCCTTTGTGTCATTCTGATCATGCAGGGGTAAGATGGGTGGTATCGCGGGTAAACCCTCGTCCCAGGACGGAGGGTTTTATTTATTTACAAAATGAAAAGGAGGAGAAAAAATGTTTGTTAAAAAGGTGTTTTTACCTGAAAAGGAAATTCCCCGGCAGTGGTACAACATTCAGGCCGATATGCCCACGCCTTTGCAGCCGGCGCTGCATCCCCAGACGCAAAAGCCCGTGGGACCGGATGATCTTTTACCAATCTTCCCCATGAACCTGATTGAACAGGAGGTAAGTACTGCGCGCTGGATTGATATACCGGCAGAAGTATTGGAAAAATTGTTGATCTGGAGGCCAACACCACTGCAAAGGGCGTCTGCGTTGGAAAAATATTTACAGACCCCGGCTAAAATATATTTCAAAAATGAAGGGGTAAGCCCCGCCGGCAGCCATAAGCCCAACACAGCGATTCCCCAGGCTTATTACAACAAAGTGGCCGGCACTAAGAGACTTACTACAGAAACCGGCGCCGGGCAGTGGGGTTGTGCCTTGGGTTTAGGGTGTACCTTGTTTGGCCTGGAATGCAAGGTATATATGGTCAGGGTTAGCTATGAACAGAAGCCCTATCGCCGTTTGATGATGAAGACATGGGGGGCGGAGTGCATATCCAGCCCCAGCCGGGAAACTGAATTTGGGCGTAAAATGCTGGCTAAAGATCCCCAGACCTCGGGCAGCCTGGGGATGGCAATTGGTGAAGCGGTTGAAGAGGCAGTGACCGCGGCTGATACCAAATATTCACTGGGCAGTGTTTTAAACCATGTCATGCTTCACCAGACAATTGTGGGCCTGGAAGCACAGAAACAGTTGAAAATGGTGGGGGAATACCCCGATGTTCTGATCGGTTGTGTGGGTGGGGGCAGTAATTTTGCCGGCCTTTCTTTCCCTTTTATCCGGGATAAGATCCATGGCCGGGAACTGCAGGTTATTGCTGTGGAATCTACCGCCTGTCCCACGTTGACCAGGGGGCCCTTTGCCTATGATTTTGGAGATACAGCGGCTAGAACGCCTTTATTGCCTATGTTTACCCTGGGTCATAATTTTCTGCCGCGCTCTATCCACGCCGGGGGTTTAAGGTATCATGGGATGTCCCCCCTGGTTAGCCAGCTGACCTTGGATCGGTTAATCGAATCACGCGCTTATAACCAGTTGCAGGCTTATGCAGCGGGTGTGCTTTTTGCCCAGACGGAAGGCCTTGTCTGTGCTCCGGAAACCAACCATGCCATCGCCGCAGTAATTGAAGAGGCCAATAAGGCCAAAGAAGAAGGCCTGGAAAAAACAATTCTTTTCAACCTTAGCGGCCATGGCTTGCTCGATCTGCCCGGCTATGATTCCTACCTCAATGGAATACTGGAGGAATACACCCTGTCGGATGAGGAAATCCAGCAGTCTTTAAAAGATCTGGAATCCTTTCCCCGTCCTATGGTATAATGTTTTAAATTGCTACCATACGGGGGGAAGAAGTCAGTCATGTCTAAATTAAAGCTGGGGTTGCCGGCGGGGAGCCTGCAGAAAACCACTATAGAGATTTTTAAAAAGGCCGGTTTTAATATTTATCTCAATGAACGTTCTTATTTTCCGTATATCGACGACGATGAAATTGAAGTAATCTTGATCCGGGCGCAGGAAATTCCCCGTTATGTTGCCGGGGCTGTTCTTGATGCAGGTATTTCCGGCAAAGACTGGATTATTGAAACGGGGGCGGCAGTACACGAGGCTGCAGAATTAACCTATTCACGGCAGGGCTTGAAACCGATCCGGCTGGTGCTGGCCGTTCCCAATGATTCTAGGATTAACAGTGTTCAAGATCTTCAGGGCAAGAAAATTGCTACTGAATTGGTTAACGTCACCAAAAACTTTTTGCACCGCCATCATGTACAGGCCACGGTTGAATTTTCCTGGGGTGCCACGGAAGTAAAACCCCCGGAATTAGTGGATGCCATTGCTGAACTGACAGAAACAGGCCGTTCCCTGAAGGCAAATAATTTACGGATTATTGATACCATTTTGGAATCTACCCCCCGTTTTATTGTCAATAAAGCGAGCTGGGAAGATGAATGGAAAAGGCAGAAAATAGAACAGATCGTTACCCTTTTAAAAGGTGCGCTGGTGGCGGAAGAAAAGGTGGGTTTAAAACTGAACGTCAGCATGGAAAACCTGCCCAAGGTGCTGGCCCTGCTGCCTGCTTTACGCAAACCGACTGTTTCTTCACTGCACGGAGAATCCTGGGTTGCTGTAGAAACCATCGTCGATGAAAAACTGGTCAGGGATCTAATCTATAAATTAAAAGAAGCAGGGGCAGAAGGGATTATCGAATATCCCCTCAATAAAATAATACCCTGATTTTCAGGAAGCTTTTATCAGGGCAAGCGCGGGGGGCCCGCCTTGGGAACTTTTTACAGTGCGTTTGCAGGGTGTGGAAATGGGTGTAAAAACCAGAAGATAACCGAAAACCGCCTAGACGGCGGTTTCTTTTTTTATACAGGGGGCGCCATATTTAGTATATTTATAAAAGTTAAAAAATTTTAAGCCGGAAGGAATTTTAAGGGGCAATGTTGAATTTAAAAAATGGACTAAAAAAAATTTTTGTAAGGTTTTTTGAAACGGGTGTTGATTAACTAAACAGTTTGTCGTAAAAGGGGCATCAGGAAAATGGATCAAGCCCGGATTGTTATGGTTTCACCTCTGCCAGAGTTGACCAGATTGGCCCGTCAAATCTCCCGCGAATTAAATTTTGAAATGGGCATAGTAGAGGCTTATCTGGATCAGGGGGTAGAGTTGGGTAAAAAACTTGAACAATCCGGCGTAGAGCTGGTTATCAGCCGGGGCCCGACAGGAGTACTGCTAAAAAAAGAGCTGTCCATTCCGGTAATTTTAATGCAGATTACAAGTTTTGATATCGCCTTGGCTTTAAACCGGGCCAAAGGGCTGGGCCAAAAAATTGCTTACTTTGATCATATTAAACGCAAGGGCATCTATGATTTTCAAAGCATCGCTGAAATTCTTTCCCTGGAAAACCTGCAATATTACTTCTATCATAATGCCAAGGAACTGGAAGATCAAATTGTGGAAGCCAGTGAAAAAGGCATTGAGGCCGTGGTGGCCTCAGGTATTTGCGTTCTCCGCATGGCCCGGGAACAGGGTATGGAAGGTGTGATGATCTTTTCTTCACGGGAATCTATTGTTGATGCCCTAGAACGAGCGCGGGATATCATTTTCATACGTCAAAAAGACCGGGAAAAAACAGAGTTTTTGACAACAATTATTGATCACACCCATGACGGTGTGATCGCTGTTAATAAAAAATGTTTGCTGACCCATTTCAATTCTGCAGCAGAAAAAGCCTTTAACATTCCGGCCGGTAATGTTGTGGGGAAAAAAGTCAAGGAGATTCCTGTTCCCCTGCTGCAAAGTTTTTTTCAAAACCCCGGTCCGGCCAAAGGGGTGGTGCAGAACATTGAGGATCGGCAAATTGTCTTTAATCACATGCCCATCCATATGGATGGAGAACCCTTGGGTGCAGTGGTTACCTTTCAAAGCGTGGACAAGATTCAAAATCTGGAGGTTGCCATTCGTAAAAAACTGCATGCCGACGGTTTGACAGCACGCTATCATTTTAACGACCTCATCGGTTCTTCCACTGAATTCAGAAAGGCGATATCGCGCGCCCGGAAGTGCGCTTGTGCGGACTCTCCTGTCTTGGTAACCGGAGAAAAGGGGTCGGGCCGGAAATCTTTTATCCACAGCATTCATAATGCCAGTTTACGCCACCAAGGTCCCTTTGTACTTATAAACTGTGCCAACACACCTGAGGAGCAGTTGGAAAGTGAACTTTTCGGTTACGAAGAGGGTACTTTTACAGGTGTCCGCAAGGGCGCAAAACAGGGGCTTTTTGAACTGGCACACAATGGTACAATCGTAATTGACGAAATATCCGACCTTTCTCTTTCTTTGCAATCCAACCTGCTGCGTGTTCTTCAGGAAAAGGTTGTCCGCCGTATCGGCGGGGAACGGCTGATCCCTGTGAATGTACGCGTAATTGCCGCTACCAGCCGTTTTTTGCCGGCAGAAATCAAAAAAGGTAAATTCAGGGAAGATCTTTTTTTCCAAATTAATGTTCTAAACCTGCACATCCCCCCCTTGAGAAATAGAAAAAGCGATATTCCTTTACTGGTGGATTACTTTGCACTCAAGTTTCGTAAAAACGACAATTATAGAGAACAGTTTCCTGCTTCTGTTTACCGTTTCCTGGGTGATTATGACTGGCCGGGCAATGTGCAGGAACTGGAAAACTTTATGGAAAAGTATGCCATTCTTTCTGAAGGCAGCAGGGACAAGGATAATTTTCGCCTGATGGAAGAACTGGTGGATGAACTGTACCGCTTCCGGGAGGACCCTGGTGCCATGTTGGACGATCATGATAATTACCTCACTGTCCAGGTGGGTACACTGGAGGAAATGGAACAGGAAATAATTGAAAAACTCTACCGGCAGACCGATCTGGATAAAAAAAGCTTGGCCAACCGTCTGGGAATCAGCAGGACAACGCTGTGGAAAAGGTTGAAGACACTGCGGGGCTAGGCAGGTTGAGGGAACAACATTCTATTTGAAAATATTAATTCAGGGCCATGAAAAGTTTTTTTGAAAAAGTCGGGCAGTTTAACAGCTGTTTTGATTAACAGGGTGTCCTTATATATTAGTCAAACTACATACTGTTTGGCAGTGACAAGCAGTCCGGGCCTTCAAGCAACTGCATCTCCATTATCGGGGGGCTGGGCTGAGTTAGATAAATAGGGTTCCTTTGGCAAGTTAACTTGAAAATGCGGGGTGATGCGACAGCAAAATTGGAAACCCAGGATTTTGAAGGTTATTTGCAGAGGTTAGGTTTATCTAAAAAAAAACAGTTTTGAAAGGAGGGATTCCCGGATATTTTCCGGGGACACTGTGAAAAATCCAGTAATTGTTGGTGCAGTACGGACGATCGCAGGCAGGTTTGGAGGCAGCTTAAGCACCCTTAACGCCGCTGATTTAGGAGCGGCTGTAGTGGAGGAAGTTGTAAAAAGGGCAGGTATTACCCCTGAGGACGTGGATCAGCTTATTTTTGGTTGTGGTTGGCAGGCCGGCCTGGGGCCAAACGTAGCACGTATTTGTGCGGTTAGGGGAGGTTTGCCAGAATCGGTGCCCGCCTACACGGTTAACATCCGCTGCGTCTCCAGTTTGCAGGCAGTAGCCGAAGCTTGCAGGCATGTTATCTGCGGGGATGCTGATGTAGTCATTGCCGGTGGCACGGAATCCGGTTCAAATGTTCCCTATATTTTACCGTCGGCCCGCTGGGGATCGCGGATGTGGGATTTCACGGGTTATGATGACCTGCACCTTGACGGTTTCATGTGTAAGTTGGCAGGGATGCTGATGGGTAATACGGCGGAGGCGCTGGCAGTTAAGTATGGCATCGATAGAAAAGAACAGGACGAGTTTGCCCTGAGCAGCCACCAGAAAGCTGCCAAAGCAGCGGCGGAAGGTAAATTTGACGCTGAAATTATGCCGATTGAAATTACTGTAAAGAAAAAAGGGAAAGTTAGTGTAGATAAGGAAGAGATCCCCCGCGCCGATGCTTCGTTGGAAAAAATGCTTAAATTGCCGCCCGTATTCCAAAAGGATGGCGGGACGGTAACTGCCGGCAACAGCTGTGCGCTTAGTGACTGCGCTTCTGCTGTGGTAATTATGTCTGAAGAAAAAGCAAAGGAAATGGGTCTGACACCCCTGGCAAAAGTCCGCAGCTATGCTGTTGCGGGGGTAGATCCCAAATTTATGGGTATCGGCCCCGTGGCTGCCACACCAATCGCTTTGAAAAAAGCCGGCTTAACCGTTGAGGATATTGATTTGATTGAATTAAACGAGGCTTTCGCAGTCCAGTACCTGGCTTGTGAAAGGGATCTTAAATTTGATCGCGAAAAAGTGAACGTTCACGGTGGAGCCATTGCTCTGGGTCACCCCGTGGGGGCTACCGGCACCAAGCTTGTCTGTACCAACCTCAACACTTTGAAAATGTACGATAAAACCTTAGGCTTGATTACCGCTTGTGTAGGCGGTGGACAGGGCTTTGCCCTTATACTGGAAAGGTTAAGCTAAATACTTATTAAACTATTTGGAAGGAGGACAATAACTAATGGAAATTAAAAAAGGTTTTGTTCTTGGCGCAGGTATTATGGGTACGGGCATTGCCCACCTGATGGCCCAAAATGGTGTAGAGGCTATTCTGGTGGATATTGATGATGCCATTTTGAAGCGCAGTATCGATAACATCGAAAAAATATTGAACAGGCGCGTAGAAAAAGGCAAAATGACCGCTGATGATGTTAAGGCCCTCGTTGGGAAGATCACTACAACGACGGATATGAAGGCTGCTGCCGAGGCTGATTTTATTATCGAGGCTGTGATTGAAGATGTTGGCCTGAAGCAGAAGATGTTTGCGCAGTTGGAAGAGGTAGCCAAGCCCGACGCTATTTTGGCTACAAACACAACAGCCTGTTCCATTTCGGAAATTGCTTCAGCGCTTAAGGATCCCAGTCGTTTGGTGGGCATGCACTTTTTCAACCCGGCGGTAGTGATGAGGCTGGTAGAAATTATGCCCGGCCTGGCTACTAATCCGGCGGTTGTGGAAAAAACCAGGGCGTTTGCAGATTTCCTGGGTAAAGAACCGGTTGTCACTGCTAAAGAAGGTATTGCCGGTGTTGCCAGCCGGGTGTTGGCCGCCCTGCTCAACGAAGCGGTCTGGGTGCTGGAAGAAGGAATCTGCAGCGCTGCAGATATTGACAAGGCGATGAAGATGGGTTCCAACCATCCCATGGGCCCGCTGACCCTGATTGACCTGATCGGCATTGATACCCACTTAGCCAAAACCAGGACCCTTTATGCAAAGTTGGGGGATGCGCGTTATCGGCCTTGCTACCTCCTGGAAAAAATGGTTCATGCGGGTTACCTGGGACGTAAAAGCGGAAAAGGGTTCTACGACTATTCCGTGGATCCCCCGGTACCCACTGTTTTAAAGTAAGCTGAATAAAAAAGTAAAACAACGAAACAACGGAGGTGCTAAGTATGAATTTTGATCTGAATGAAGAGCAATTAGCTGTGCAAAAAATGGTGCGCGACTTTGTTGCCAATGAAATTACCCCCAACGCCAAGGAATGGGATATCAAAGAAGAATTTCCCATGGATCTTTGGAAGAAAATGGGTGACTTGGGCATTGTCGGGACATCCATTCCCGAAGAATATGAAGGCAGCGGGATGGACTTTATTTCCCATGCCATCGTTGCCGAGGAGTTGGGCTACGGCTGCAGCTCCATGCGGGGCACTTATTCTGTTAATATTTCCCTGGTGGCCAAAACTATTTTGAAGTGGGGCACCGAGGAACAAAAGAAAAAGTACGTCCCGGGTATCGCCCTTGGCGAAATTTTCGGCTGCTACGGCCTGACCGAGCCTGATTCCGGCAGCGACGCCGCCAGTATGAAGAGTACAGCCGAACAGGATGGGGATTATTACATTCTCAACGGCAACAAAATGTGGATTACCCACTCTGATCAGGCCGAGGTATCTATTATTTTTGCCAAAACAGACAAGGATGCGGGTGCCCGGGGCATCACCGCCTTCCTGGTGGACAAAGGCACACCCGGCTTTACCCCGCAGCCGATCCATGAAAAAATTGGCTTGAAGGCACAGAACACCGGTGAAATCAATATGGATAACGTGCGCGTCCACAAGGATACCGTGCTTGGCCCTGTCGGCAGAGGCTTTGCTGTGGCTATGTCTGCCCTGGACAACGCCCGTTTTACAGTGGCGGCCGGTTGTGTGGGGACTGCCCAGGCAGCCCTGGATATTGCCAAAGAATATGCCAGGGAAAGGGTTCAGTTCGGCAAACCGATCGCTACCAAGCAGTTGGTCCAGCAGTTGATCGCCAATGCAGCCCTGGAAATTGAAATGGGCCGGCTATTGGTCTACCGTGCCGGGTTCCTCAAAAATAAAGATGTTCGGAACACCCGTGAAACCTGTATGGCTAAGTACTTCTGCGGTGAAATGGTGAACAGGGTTACCTATGATATGATGCAGGTATTGGGCGGTTACAGCTTCTCCGGGGAATATCCTTTGGAAAGAATGTATCGTGATTCCCGGATTAACACCCTTTATGAAGGAACCTCCCAGATTCAGCAGCTGATTATCGGTAACGCCGAACTTGAAATGCCGGCATTTTAAAGAAAGTCATTACCGGGGGAAGAAGGGTTTGTCCTTTCTTCCCTCTCCTTTATCAATAATTCAATAATGTTGCAGGAGGAAGTGCGATGTATAAATATCTCTTATATGAAAAAGAAGCCCCGCTGGCTACTATAACCATTAACCGCCCTGATTCGATGAATGCCCTTTCTAACGCCCTCACAGATGAACTGGGCCAGGTATTTACAGAGGTGGAAAATGATAAAGAAGTGCGGGTTTTAATTATTACCGGTGCCGGGGACAGAGCCTTTATGGCCGGTGCGGATATTACAGAGCTGCAGGCACGTGACTTTGTTTTGGGGCGCGAGCAGACCAGAGCCCGCCAGCAGGTTCTTAATAAACTGGCAGAGATGCATATCCCGGTGATTGCGGCGATTAACGGCTTTGCTTTGGGAGCCGGCCTGGAAATGGCGATCGCCTGTACCCTGCGTGTTGCTTCCAGCAAAGCTAAGATGGGCTCCCCGGAAGTCAATTTAGGTATTATTCCCGGAGATGGCGCCACACAACGCCTGCCCCGTTTGATCGGTTTTGGCCGGGCCATGGAAATGGTGCTGACAGCCAGGATGATCGATGCGGAAGAAGCTTATAATATTGGTCTGGTTAATAAAGTTGTTGCCCCGGAAGATTTGATGGAAGAAACCAAAAAGATGGCCGGTTTCATAACCTCCAAATCACCGTTGGCGATTCAATATGCCAAGGAAGCCGTAAACCGCTCCCTGGAGGTAGGTATTTACGAAGGCTTGGCGCATGAATCATATCTGCATGCCTTGTCTTGTGCTACTGAGGATAAAAAAGAAGGCGTGGCTGCATTCCTGGAAAAACGGAAGGCGGAATATAAGGGCCGTTAACCTGCTCTGTGTTTTGGTGTGCATAGCCGCAATGTTTGGCTGCAGGCTGCATAGTTTCTTTGGGGCATATTGCACAGTTTTGCAGTCTAAACAGATTAAGAAATGCCGAGGCCGGGGGATGATCCCCCGGCCTCGCTGCTGAAACAAAAGTATTAGTCAGCTGAAAATATACTCTGCCCGGTGGCGGTAAATTTATATTGCCCTCGGAACAGCCCCGGAACAGCTTATGGCTACCAAGGGGCCGGGGGTTGGGTCTGGCCCGGACACCTTCATAAACCCCAATCTCAGGCTTAATTTCAGCCGGTAATGTTAATTTCAACAACATCGCCTTCTGCCAAGATATATTCCCGGGCTACAGTCTGGCCTTCAAATTTAGCCGAACCCCAAACGCGGGCATTTTTAAAAAGTTCAGGAAAATCACGGTGTATGTTATAGGCTAAATCCAGTACAGTATCACCTTTTTTTAAAACAAAGGGGGTTTGCAGATCAGGTTGTCCCCCCGGAGCTTTAGTATAAACCCTGATGATATTCAGCCCTGTATAGATTTTTTCCTTTAGAAAATCCAGCTTTGTTTCTTCTGCGGCGGAAACACGAAGGAAGGAAAGAGCAGGCCAAAGTTCTTTAAGGATATCCAGATTGTCCTTGCTTGCAGGCAGTTCACATTTATTGGCAACAAGCAGGTAGGGGATGTATTTAACGTTATCCGGGCCGGTATTGTCCGGGTCAGCTTTTTCCCTTGTTTTTTTGATCACTCTTTTTTCCTGCAGGAAGGAAAGAGTTCCTTCCATTTGTTCCAGGCATTCATCGCTGCCCATATCCAGAACAATCAGCAGCAGATCCCCTCCCCGGAGGGTATTCAATAGTTCCGGGGGTGCACCATCGGCGCTGAGGGGGGGTGTGTCCACCAGTTGAATGAGAATATCCCGGTAAGGCATCATGCCGGCCAGGGGCAGGGTGGTGGTAAAGGGAAAAGCGGCAATTTTGGGCTGGGCTCTTGTTAGGGCGGCAACAAGTGAAGACTTGCCTGTATTGGGGTAGCCAACAAGGATGACTTGGCCGGCCCCCTGTTTTTCAATATAAAAAGGGTTATACTGGGTTGTCTGGGTTTTTTTTTCGCCTGCCTCACGCAGTTTGGAAAGACGGCGTCTAAGATTACCCTGTATCTTTTCGGTGCCCTTGTGTTTGGGGATTACTGCCAACATTTCCTGCAATGCTTCTATTTTTTCCGCTACAGTTGTGGCCTTGCGGTAGGCTTCCTCGGCAACATAATATTGGGGTGTCAGGTTGGCGGGCAAAAAATCACCTCCTCCCATACTAATATATTATCCTTTTCCATACCTTTTGGCAATAACACCTGCCGGCGCAGAATCGGGAAGAGCGCCAATTAATGATCAAAGCTAAAGCTGTACTTATTGCAGGTGTGCGCTGGCGGTTAGTCCGGGGTAGTGCTCAGCTTTTGGGCAAGGATGTTCAGATCGTGAAAGTCAATGTTGCCATCGCCGTTTAGATCGGCCCGGGGGTTCCAGTTTTTGTCCCCCGGCTGGGTGTGAAAAGCAAGGGATAAAAGGGCCAGATCAATAAGATCAAGGCGTCGATCATTGTTCAAATCACCGTTATTTACCCCGGGGATATCTGTTTCCGGGGGCGGATCCCCAGGGGCAGGGGAGGCCAGGGCAGAAATAGCAACATCGTCGATGTACCAACCCTTGCCCGGGCCGTTATTATTGCTCTGCAGCCGAAAACGCAGGTAAAAGGAAGTGGTGTTCTGCGGCAGGTGGAGCGGTATAGAAAAAGGACTGAATTGCCTGTTGGATCCTGAAAAACGGTAAAGGCTGAGCCAATTTTGGCCGTCAGGGGAGATTTCCAGATATCCATAGTCGTCTTCCCCGCTGGTTCCTTTTTGCAGGTCGTGGAAATGTTGGAAGGAAAGGACCAGGCTGTGGTGTTCACCCAAAGCAAGGGGCCAGGCCAGGCAAAGCCAGGATGAGGTATTGTTTTTATAATTTTCCCAGGGTGAATCGGCAAAGGCCAGGTTGCCGGTACAAACCTTTTCCCGGGAAATTTTCCAGGGGGTATCCGGTGATGTGCTCCAGTTTAGAATGCCTGCTTCCGCCCCATCCTGAAAGATGATCTCCCGGGGGGGAGGGATCGCTTGCTGCAAAGCTGCACAAGCATTCAGGGTACCAAAACCATAGGTGTTGTTGGGACGTTTTCCCTCCAGATTCCAGGAGGGGTTCCAGGAGGCCGTTTGTTTTAAAATTGCACCAATTTCATAGGGGGTAAGCTGCGGGTTGGATTCCAACAGGAGGGCGGCGGTACCTGAAACATGGGCTGCTGCCAAGGAGGTGCCATCGAGGGTAATATACCCGTCGTTAAGCCAGGCTGATCTGATGTTTACCCCCGGTGCAGTCAGTTCCGGTTTCAAATATTCCATTTCCCGCCATTGGACCGGCCCCCTGCTGCTGAAATCTGCTATTTTGATCCCGTCTTTTTCTTTTTGAACAGCGCCCACTGCAAAGGCGTGGGGGTAGCTAGCCGGGCTGCCCGGCCCGGCGGTTTTGTTGTTTCCAGCAGCAAAAACGACAAAGATACCGGCCTGTTCAAGGCGGTGCAGGATCTCCCACTGTAGGTAGTCTGTTACATATTCGGGGCGGGAGGCCCAGGAACAGTTGATAATCCGGGGGGCGTATTGCGGTTTTCCACCGGGGGCCATTAACCATTGGAAAGCTTGTATAATATGAGAATCCCAGGCCAGCCCCCTGGTGAAAATATTTACACCGATCCAGCAGGCACCCGGGGCCACCCCCAAGGGTTCGGCCGGGTTTCCGCCCAGGATAATGCCGGCAATATGGGTTCCGTGTCCATTCAAATCGCAGGGGCCTGTATGGGGGGGGCTGTTTTGGCTGTCATCTGCAGCAGCAGCATCATACCAGCTGGTGGCATGGCTTTGACCGGGAAGGTTTCCCCGGTAGCTGCCCTGCAGGGCCGGATGGTGGGGATCTACACCGGTGTCCATAATGGCCACGACGACATCCCGGCCGGTAATTCCCTCCCGCCAGGCTGCAGGGGCCCCGATTTGCTGCAGGTTCCAAGGGTGGTTTTCTACCCCCTGCCCCTGTGCAGAAGGCTGAAAAGGAATTTCAAAACTCTGCCCCGGTGTAGTTTCTACTGCAGGCAGGGTGTGCTGTCGATCCGGGGTAATATGTAAAACCTGGGGAAGGGCGGCAAACTTTTGTAGTGCGGCGGCGTTTACTTCAGCCCGAAAAGCATTTATGATCCAGAAAGGTTTATAGGCCCGCATGTTCCCTTTTTTTATTTCTGCAGTGATGGCCGGTTCCAATTTTTGTCTTGATTTCCGTGCAGTTTCCTGCAGTTCCTGCACGAACGTTTCTGCATGGTGGTCCCGGTCCGCCGTGTACGGAGGCGGGAAATCCGGGGCGGCATTATTTTTGAGCATAATAATGACCGGTACGTAGGGTTCCTGTTCCAAAGCAGCAAATAGATCTGGCACCGGGCCGGTTGTCCCGGTATTGTTTTGCGGGATGAAGGCAAGGCTGTTAAAGTTAAAAACAACACAAAGGAAAAAGGCAAGAAGGATTAGAATCCAGCCTTTTTTAGGAAACATTGTATGGCATCCTTTCCACTCAATTCAATATTTATTTCAATATTCATTTTTTACCTAACCATTATGAAGACGTTTTTAGGGCTGAAAGGGTTCTGTTTGTTTGTTTTTCTGATAGAATATATAGAGGGGACTGCAACATCTGCAACATCTGCCAGGGGGTTTTTATCAATACCGGTCAGCCGTGCTCAACTGTGTTTTTTGCTGCCGTTTTTTGCTGCTGTTTGCATATGCCCTACACGTACCGGCAGGGGGTGCAGAAGGTTACAATGTCTATTTTATCATATCCTGGGCAGCCTGAAAGGCCTTCTAAATTTTTGTTTTTACTGACGGCATTTGCATTACCAGAACCGTTTCCAATAAATAAAACCTGTACAGAAGGTATTTTAAAGAAAATCACGAATAGTTTGTAGTGGCTGGACGTAAACGTTCAAAATATTTAAAAAAGAGGTGATAAGCGTATGAGCCTACAGACTTTTGCCGGCGGTATCCATCCCAGCTATTTTAAAGACTATACTGCCGGGAAACCCATCGCTCCGGCCCGCGCACCTTCCCAGGTTATTATCCCCTTGCATCAGAATATAGGGGCGCCCTGCGAGGCTGTTGTGCAGGTGGGAGATGAGGTGAAAATCGGGCAGAAAATCGGTGAACCTCAGGGTTTTGTGTCTGCGCCCATTCATGCCAGTGTTTCCGGAAAAGTAATAAAAATCGGGCCTTATAATCATCCACTGGGTAAACCTGTGGAAGCTGTTTTTATAGAAAACGATGGCCGGGATACGCTGTATGAAGGGGTTAAGCCCAACAAATCCCTGGAGGAATTGACGCCGCAGGAAATTGTTCAGATTGCCAAGGAGGCCGGTCTGGTTGGTTTGGGCGGGGCCACTTTCCCCACCCATGTCAAACTGTCCCCGCCCCCGGAAATAGCGATTGACACAGTAATTATCAATGCGGCTGAGTGTGAGCCCTTTTTGACGGCTGATCATGTTCTCATGCTGGAACGGGCCGACGATGTGGTTTATGGCCTCAAGGCCTTCATGAAAGCCCTCCAGGCTACGAAGGGAATCATTGGCATAGAGGACAATAAGCCGGATGCCATCGCCAGTATGCAAAAAGCTGTCGCTGAAAACGGTCGGGGTTACGACTTGGTGGTCTATCCCCTGGAAACGAAGTATCCCCAGGGCGCTGAAAAAATGTTAATCAGGGCCACTACCGGCAGGGAGGTGCCTCCCGGTGCCCTGCCCATGGCGGTGAATGTTGTAAACCAGAATAATGGCACGGCTGTCGCCCTTGCTGAAGCGATTAAGTTGGGCAAGCCCCTTTACGAACGGGTTGTGACGGTAACCGGTCCCGGCATCCAAAACCCGGCCAACCTTATGGTCAAAAACGGGACCTTGGTCAGTGAACTGATTGCACAGTGCGGCGGCCTGACCGCCGATGCCCGCAAGCTGATTCTGGGGGGACCGATGATGGGCCTGGCCCAGCCTTCGGGAGAGGTGCCTGTGATCAAGGGAACCTCGGGAATTTTAATTCTCACGCAAAAGTTTACCAAGGATCATGCTATTGGGCCCTGTATTAAGTGCGGCAAATGTGTTGATGTCTGCCCGATGCACTTGGTGCCCAACTTTATTGGTTCTGCTGCGGAAAAGAATAACCTGGAACTGGCAGAAAAATATGGCGCCTTGGATTGCTTTGAATGCGGGTGCTGTACCTATACCTGTCCGGCCAAAAGACCATTGGTGCAGTGGATCCGGATAGCCAAAGGGGAGATCCTCGCGCGCAGGAATAAACAGTAATCAATGGAGGAGGGATAAAATGGAAAGAAAACTGATCGTATCTTCGTCTCCACATTTGAAATCCCCGGAGGATATTCAGGGTATTATGATCGATGTTTTGATTGCACTTATTCCGGCGGCCTTAATGGCTGTTTTTCTTTTCGGTTACCGTGCCCTGATTACTATGGTTGTGGCCATGGTTGCTGCTATGGCTACGGAAGCAATTATTTTACGTAAAAGTGATTTTTTTGGGGATGGCAGTGCGGCCGTAACGGGGTTGCTTTTGGCGATGACCTTACCCCCGGCCCCGCCGTGGTGGGTGGTGGCGATTGGTTCAATCATCGCCATTGCGATTGGCAAACAAGTTTATGGCGGCCTGGGCAGCAACATTTTTAACCCGGCGCTTGTTGGACGTGCAGTCCTGGTAGTATCCTGGGGATCATACCTGGCCGGTGATGTCTGGTTGAAACCGCTGCCCTTTGCTTTCACCGCTGACCTGGTGACCAAGGCTTCACCCCTGGTTGCCGAACAGGCTACTTCTCTGTTGGATCTTTTTATTGGTACTGTATCCGGTTCTTTGGGCGAAACTTCTGCCCTGGCTTTAATTATTGGTGCGGCCTGGCTCTTTTACAAGGGGCATATTGACTGGCGCATTCCCGGTGGATTTATCGGTATCGTTTTTCTTTTCGGCCTGTGCAGCGGAGGTTTTTATGACGGGGTTTTTCACATTCTGGCGGGGGGGGTAATGCTGGGAGCCCTGTTTATGGCTACTGATATGGTTACCTCACCGGTGACGCCGGTCGGTAAACTTATCTTTGGCACAGGCTGCGGGCTGATTACGATGCTCATCCGTCTGTTTGGTTCCTTGCCCGAAGGGGTTACCTTTGGTATTTTACTCATGAACGGGCTGACTCCCCTGATTGACAACCTGACTTTACCGAAGAAATTCGGGGAGGTGAAGAAGAGTAATGCATGAAGGTATAAAAATGACCCTGGTCCTGTTAATTATCGGTGCACTTTGCGGTGCTCTTCTTGCTGCGGCTAATGATGTGACCGCCCCTATTATTGCTGCAAACAGGGAGGCGGAATTTTTAGCGGCACTGGAAGGGTTCTTCCCTGATGTGGATAACTTTGAGGTGGATGAAATTGGTAAAGAGGAGTTTTATAGCTGTTATAATGCCTGCGGGGATCTAATCGGCGTTGTGGGCCAGGTGCAAGCCAGGGGCTACGGCGGGGATATCGATTATGATTTAGCAGTGAACGCAGACGGCGATATCGTCGGTATGCGGATTAGCGCCCACGGGGAAACCCCCGGCATCGGTGATATCATTACCAAGCCTGATTTTCAGGATAGGGTAATCGGGCTTAACTATGCTGATCCCATCGAAGCAGGGGTGGATGTGGATGCCATCTCAGGGGCCACTAAATCTACCGGCGGGATGCTGAACTCGATCCGCCGCGTGATGGACATTATCGGTGAACAGCTTCTGGAAAAGTAATAGACTGACTTTTATACGGTGGAGGTGGAAAAAGGATGACCACGCTTACTCAGGAGTTTTCTAAAGGCATCGTCCAGGAAAACCCTGTTTTTCGCCTGGTACTCGGCATGTGTCCTACCCTGGCGGTAACTGTTTCTGCAATGAATGCCCTGGGGATGGGCGTTTCTGTGATTGCTGTTCTTTTGTGTTCCAACATTGTGGTTTCGGCGGTGCGCAATGTGGTTCCGGCCAAAGTCAGGATACCGGCTTATATTATGATTATTGCCACCTTTGTCACGATTGTGGAAATGGTTTTGAGTGCCTTTGCCCCGGAATTATTTGACGCCTTGGGGATTTTTATCCCGTTGATTGTTGTAAACTGTATCATTTTAGGCCGGGCGGAAGCTTTTGCCCGTAAAAACACGATCGGGCGCTCTGTTATTGATGCGCTGGGCATCGGCCTGGGTTACACGCTGTCTCTGACGCTGTTGGGAGTGATCAGGGAACTTTTTGGTACGGGCAGTATCTTAGGCTACCCGGTCATGGGAACAGCTTTTGAACCGATGGGGGTTCTTGCTGTGGCTCCGGGTGCTTTTATTACCCTTGGTATCTTATTGGGCCTGTTTAATTATCTGTTCAAACGCCTGGGTATTGAATAGTTTTGCAGATAAAACTGTCTGGCAGTAGGGTGACATAATAAGGCATATTATTTTATTGCCAGGCGGGTTGGAATGTGAAAATCACCCGCTGGAAAAGGAGGTTGAACCGTGAACCTGCTGGCTATTGTTTTTGTGGCGATTTTGGCTAACAATATTGTTTTTAACCAGTTTCTAGGGATCTGTCCCTACTTAGGGGTTTCCAAACGCCTGGAAACTTCCCTGGGAATGGGTATCGCCGTTACCTTCGTGATGGCGATGGCCGCGATTGTAACCTGGGTTGTTTATAATTATGTTTTGTGGCCGCTTCATCTTGAATACCTGCGCACAATTGCTTTTATTTTGATCATTGCCGGGTTGGTACAGTTAGTGGAAACTATTTTAAAGAAAACAAACCCCACCCTTTTTCGTGCCCTGGGAATTTTTCTGCCGTTAATTACTACCAACTGTACCATCTTGGGTGTGGCAATTCTTAACATACAGGCGGAACATAATATTATTGAAACGGTTGTCTATTCGATTTCCGTGGCGGTCGGCTTTACCCTGGCGCTGGTCATTATGGCCGGGATTAGGGAAAGGCTGGATTTAGCCAATGTTTCCAGCTATTTGCGCGGTGCTGCTGTAAGCCTGGTTACAGCCGGTATCCTTTCCTTGGCCTTTATGGGCTTTTCAGGGATGATGACTTTATAGGAGGTGAACCAGGATGAATGTTGTTTATGCCCTTATGGTGCTTGGTGGGTTAGGCCTGCTGTTCGGCGGGCTGCTGTCCTATGCTGCGCAACGTTTTGCGGTCGAGGAGGATGAACGGGTTGAAATTGTAGCCGATCTGCTTCCCAATGCCAACTGTGGTGCCTGCGGCTATCCCGGCTGTATTAACTATGCTGAAAAAGTGGTGGCCGGCGAAGCCCCGGTGAATAGCTGTATCCCGGGGGGAAAGGCTGTCAGCGATCGGATTTGTGAGGTTTTGGGGCTCGAATCAGTGGCTTCCGATGTAAAGATGATTGCCCAGGTATTTTGTTTGGGCACCAAGGATGTAGCTGCCGACTTGTTTGAATACCAGGGCGTCCAGGACTGTAAGGCGGCCATGATGTTTAGCGACGGTTTTAAAGCCTGTAAATATGGTTGCCTGGGCCTGGGAACCTGTGTGGAGGTCTGCCCCTTTGACGCCATTTCCATGGGTGAAAATGGCCTGCCGGTGGTCGATCCGGAACGCTGTGGGGGTTGCGGCCTGTGTGCCAAGGCCTGCCCGCGGGGCGTGATCCGCATTGTCGACGCCGAGCCCCGGGGCAAAGTTGTACTTTGTAATTCCCTGGATCGTGGTAGGGCAACACGTAACGCCTGTGAAGTAGGCTGTATCGGTTGCAAGGCCTGTGTCCGGGCTTGCCCGCAGGAGGCAGTTACCGTGGAAAACTTTTTGGCTTATATCGATCGTACAAAATGCAATGACTGTGGAGAATGTCTTGATGTTTGTAAGCGGGATGTCATTAAGGACTTTAAAGATTACGTAAAAATAAATTAATGTTTTAGAAGGCGCCTCAAAATGCCGTCCCTTTTGGTTAACATTTTGGAAGGTAACAAAGAGGAACGCAGAGGGCCGCGGAACGATGACGAAACGGAGGCCGGGCAGACCCTGTAGGGCAACCCGGCCCTGTGGTGGGGAAAATGCCCTTTGGGGCTGGGAAAATGCTCACTTTAACTGCTTGGAATTTGCTTTAATTGCCAGACTTGTACGAAACCTCTTTTTGCTGCTTTCTAAATATAACTGTTTTGTTTGGCAGGAAAATTTAACCTGCCTTTTTTGATATGGCGCACTTGATACCTTGCTTACTTTGAACAAAAGTGCTACCATGTACTATGTATATAGCCTGAAAGAAAGAAGAACAAGCTTGGTTATCTTTAATAAGGGGTAAAAGGCATGATAAGGGTTAAACCGGCCAAATTAGCGTTTATTTTGTTATTTTTAGCGGTTACTGGTTTTTTTATGGGGGGTTGTTCCCCGGCGGAAAATTACACTAAAACTGAGTTTTTAATGGACACCAAGGTAGATCTGGTCCTTTACGATCTGCCGGATAAACAGGCAGACCATGTGGCCGGGGAAATTTTTTCAGAAATGAAAAGGATGGAGAGTGTTCTGGATAAACACACCCCGGGTAGTGATGTCTACCGCATCAATGCTGCTGCCGGCCGTGCGCCGGTCAAGGTACAACCGGAAACAATGGTTGTAATGCAAAAAGCTTTGGAAATAGCAGCACTTTCCGGGGGTGCTTTCGACCCCACAGTCGGCCCGTTGTTGGAATTATGGGGCTGGGACGCCGGGGCGCCCCGGGTTCCCGAAGACTGGGAAATTGAGGCGGTTCTCCCTTTTGTGGACTACAAACTGGTAGAAGTGGACGTTGGAAATTCTACCATTTTTTTGCCATCGCCGGATATGAAAATAGATTTAGGCGGCATTGCTAAAGGTTTTATCGTGGACCGGGGGCAAACGTTGGCCAAAAAATTAACAAGCGGGGCTTCTTATATTAACGCCGGGGGGGATATCAACATTATTGGCCGGAAACCCTCCGGGGAAAAATGGAGGATTGCTATTCAGGACCCGCAGAACCCGCAGGAATGGGCTGCCATTGTCCCCCTTAAGGAAGGCAGTGTGGCAACTTCCGGTGATTACCAGCGTTTTTTTGAGGAAGCCGGGGAAACTTATCACCATCTTCTTGATCCGCAAACGGGAATGCCGGCCGGTGGGGATGTACGGAGCGTAACCGTTGTTGCGCCGGAGGCGATGACGGCTGATGCCCTGGCTACGGCTGTATTCGTATTGGGCCGGGAAAGTGGTCTGCAGCTGCTGGAAAACCTGGAAAATACCGCAGGCGCAGTTATTGATCCGGAGGGAAAAGTGCATGTCAGTTCGGGGCTGGCTGCTGAAATTGAAATACTTTCCTCCCCAAAATCTGCATACAGCGAAGGTGGAAGCAGTTACGTGGCTTCAACCTGCTGGTGCAAGTTGGAACTGCAAAGGAATGAGGCCGTATTCAGCAAAAACAATACAGCAACGGGAAAACAGAGCTCTAAACTTGGCGTGGGGGTTGGAAGGACGCGGGGGGTAACTATCAGCGCCGGCGGAAATTTTCACGTCAGCAGTTCCGGTTAATAGTCTTACTGCAATAATTTAAGGGAGATCTTATATTGTTGAAAAGGCACCGCACCTTTAAAATGGTTTATTTAGCGTTGTTGACTGCTTTTGCAGTGGCGATTCACACTGTGGAGGCAGCTATACCGCTGCCCATACCGGTGCCCGGTGCCAAGCTGGGCCTGGCCAACATTATCACCTTGCTGACCATCGTTTTTTACGGTTACCGCAGTGGTTTATTAGTGGCCTCTTTACGCAGTATTATCGGCAGTCTGTTAACCGGTGGTTTTTTGGGTTTTGGTTTCTATCTCAGCTTCGCCGGTGCTGTTTGCAGCAGTTTGATGATGGCCCTTGTAATGACTTTCTACCGCTTTCAAAAAATTACCCTTGTTTCAGTCAGCC